>JBDLPR010000089.1:0-12243 GCA_039800985.1 Actinomycetota bacterium
TCTAAAGAACGCGATGTCACGTCGTGGCTTCCTTGGCGCAGCTGGCGCAGTAGCAGTTGGTGGCGCATTAGCTGCTTGTGGAACAGGTGGATCAACTCCAGCAGCAGGTGGCGCAAGCACAGGTGCTGCAGCGTTTCCAGCCGATGTTTCTGATACAGAAAAAGTTGTTCGCTGGGCTAACTGGCCACTTTATTTAGATTATGACGAAGATGCTAAGACATACCCAACTCTTGATGCCTTCGCAGCAGCTTCAGGTATTGCACCAACTTACAAAGAAGAAATCGATGACAACGCAACTTTCTGGGGCAAAGTTAATGGTCAGTTAAAGACTGGTCAAGACATTGGCTTTGACGTGGTTACACCAACTGACTGGATGGCATCACGCTTTATTCAATACGGTTACGCACAACCACTTGATGCTGCAAAAATTCCAAACAAAGTAAATATTTTGGATAACTTAGCCAACGTAAGTTTCGACAAAGGTCGTAACTACTCACTTACCTGGCAGTCAGGTTTTGGCGGACTTGTTTGGAATAAAGAAAAACTTCCAAACGGCCTTCAGTCAGTTGATCAGCTTTGGTCAGATGAACTAAAGGGCAAAGTGACTGTTCTTTCTGAAATGCGCGACACCATGGGCATCATTTTGAAATCTCTTGGTATTGATATCGCAAACGGAATTACCGAAGACCAATGGCAACAAGGTCTTGAATTCCTAGGTGGAAAACTTGATGATGGCAGCATCTACAAAGTTCAAGGTAATGAATACGCCAAAGATCTAGTTAGCGGCCAAGCCTGGGCTGGCATCGTATGGTCTGGCGACATCTTCATTCTTAATGCTGAAAATGATGACAAGTGGGGCTTCGCCCTTCCTGAATCTGGCGGCATGCTTTGGTCAGACAACATGTTGATTCCATCAACATCAAGTCACCAATCAAACGCAATGGCAATGATGAACCATTACTACGATCCAGCTGTTGCAGCCCAGGTTGCTGCTTACGTTAACTACATCTGTCCGGTAAAGGGCGCTCAAGCTGAAATGGAAAAGATTGATCCAGCACTTGCTGCAAGTGAATTCATTTTCCCAACAGCTGAAACCTTGACTAAGGCAAGTGTTTTCCCAGCTCTTGATTCAGCTGCTGAGCAATCATTTTCTGATTCATGGGCAACCACAACAGGGGTGTAATAAAAACACATGGGTGATGTCTTAACCGCAACCGGAAATGTAAAACTACAAGGATTGCGGAAGGTGTACGGCGACTTTGTCGCAGTGCACAATCTGGATCTGGAAATCCCGCAAGGATCTTTCTTTGCGCTGCTTGGACCTTCAGGTTGCGGTAAGACTACAACCCTGCGAATGATCGCAGGTCTTGATGAACCCACTTCAGGTCAAGTAATGATCGGAAGTACTGACATCACCCACACCAAGCCTTATCAACGCCCGGTTAATACCGTTTTCCAAAACTATGCGCTCTTCCCACACATGGATATTTTTGAAAACGTTGCTTTCGGTCTTCGCCGCCGCGGCGAGAAAAATGTTGATAAAGCAGTCAATGATGCACTTGAACTTGTTCAACTAGGACATTTAGCAAAGCGCAAGCCAGCTCAGATGTCTGGTGGACAGCAGCAACGTATTGCACTGGCTCGTGCCATTGTTAATCGTCCGCAAGTTTTATTACTTGATGAACCACTTGGCGCTCTTGATCTAAAACTTCGCCGCCAGATGCAGTTAGAACTTAAGCGCATTCAGTTAGAAGTTGGCCTAACTTTCGTACACGTAACACACGACCAGGAAGAAGCCATGACTATGGCTGACACTATTGCGGTGATGAATAACGGTGTAATCGAACAACTTGGTTCACCGACTGATTTGTATGAAAACCCGCAGACAGCATTTGTGGCCAACTTCCTTGGCCAATCTAATTTGTTCCGGGCAACTATCGATTCAGTCGATAGTGAAAATGTTGTGGCTTCAGATAAAGACGGTAAGTACTTACTTAAACGCAATCGAATTGCAGCCGGTACAGATCTAACAGTTGGTAAGAAAATCCTGGTTGGCATCCGACCTGAAAAGATCACAGTTTCAACTAGCGATCAATTACATGGTGAATTTAATAACCAAGGCGGCGTAGTTAGAGATGCCTCGTTCTTTGGTGTTTCAACCCAGTACGTGATTGATACTCCATCTGGTGAAAGTTGGATGGCATTTGAACAAAATGCCGGTGGCGAGGTGATTTCTGCTGGGGCTAGGGTTTATGCAACTTGGAAACCGGAACACTCATTTGGTTTGGCTGGCACTGAAGATGTTTTAGCAGGCGATCAGATCGCTGCAGAATTTGAAGCTGCAGGAAACTAATCATGGCCTTTGCACACGCACTAGGGGATAGTGGGGCAACACAAGCTGCGCCCACGAAAAAAGCAAAACGCAAATTAACACCGTATTTACTTTTGCTTCCTGGTGGCTTGTGGCTAAGTATTTTCTTTGTAGTGCCAATTGTCATTTTGTTCATGACTGCCCTTATGACACCACTTCCTGGTGGTTTGCCAGGTCAGTTTGTGCAGACTTTTACTTTCACAAACTTTATTGATGTGCTTTCTAGGCCACAGTTCTTAGCTGCACTTCAACGTTCATTCTTATTTGCCTCGATGGCAACACTGCTTGCCCTGGCAATCGGTTACCCGCTTGCGTATGCAATCGCATTTAAAGCTGGCAAATACAAAAACTTGATGCTAATTATGGTGATTGCACCATTTTTCGTTTCGTTCATATTGCGCACAATCGCTTGGCGACAAATATTGGGTGATGAAGGCCCAGTGTTAGGTGCCCTTAGGTTTATTGGATTTGCCAGTGAAACCTCATCGGTTTATCCATCCACACTTTCAGTGGTTGCTGGTATTACTTATAACTTTTTGCCGTTTATGACACTGCCAATTTATTCCTCACTTGAACGCATGGATGGCAGATTGATTGAAGCATCCGGTGATTTATACGCTCCAGCTTTTACAACCTTTAGAAAAGTAACTCTGCCTATTTCATTACCTGGTGTGGTTGCCGGAACTTTGCTTACTTGGATTCCAGCAGCTGGCGACTACATCAATGCATCACTTCTTGGAAATCAGCGAACTACGATGATCGGTAACGTAATTGATGCTCGCTTCCTTGGCACAGTGGATTACCCAACAGCTGCTGTACTTTCATTTACGCTGATGCTTTCAATTTTGATTTTAGTTTCGCTATATGTTCGCCGCACTGGCACAGATGAGTTGGTGTAATTATGCGCTGGCTTGGTAAAAATGCTCTTCGAATTTATGCAGTACTTGCGCTTATTTATTTAGCCGTTCCGGTTGCTTACACTTTTGCCTTTTCTTTCAACGATGCCGGCCGCACGAATTTAGTCTGGCAGGGCTTCACTTTCAAGGCGTGGCAAAACATTTGCGGGGCACCTGAAGTTTGTTCATCAGTGCGAAATTCAATTATTTTGAGCGCAAGCTCAACATTCATTGCCACTGTGCTGGGCACCATGATCGCATTTGCAATCGCTCGTTATGACTTTAAAGGCCGTGCTACAACAAACTTATTAATTTTCTTACCAATGGCAACACCAGAAGTTGTGCTTGGCTCATCACTTCTAGCGCTTTATTTAAATGCAGGTGGAACACTACTTGGCTTCCCAGGTGTGTTAATCGCTCACGTAATGTTCTGTATTTCATTTGTGGTCGTCACAGTTAAAGCCAGAATTGCGTCATTAGATCCACGTTTGGAACAAGCAGCGCAAGATCTTTATGCAAACGAGCGCGAAACTTTCCGCAAAATTACATTGCCATTAGTTATGCCAGGTATCGCGGCAGCTGCATTACTTGCGTTTTCACTATCGTTTGATGACTTTATTATCACTAACTTCAACTCAGGCTCTAATTTCTCAACATTTCCAAAGTTCGTTTGGCTTTATAACCAACGTGGAATTCCGCCACAAGCGAATGTTATTTCATCGTTAATGTTTTTCCTTGCGCTAACCTTGGTAATAGTTGGACAAATACGATCTTCCCGAAAGGCGCGTGCGTAAGAATTTAATTCTTGCTCTCCGGTGATTTATGCCGTTCTCGGCCGAACCAAACCCAAATGTTCTACCCTCCCTAGCTGACGTTGTTGAAGAGTCCTATTGGATGGATGACGACGCTTGGCCAGATGAAAAGTCTCGTCTGGTTGGCGAAAATTACGCAGATCTTTTAATTGTTGGCGGCGGCTTTACTGGCCTCTGGGCTGCTATTGAAGCCAAAGAACACAATCCAGATCTTGATGTTGTTCTTGTTGAAGGCAAGTGGATTGCCTATGGCGCAACTGGGCGAAATGGCGGGTTTGTTGCTGCTTCGCTAACACACGGGTTTGCCAACGGCTATAACCGCTGGCCTGATGAATTAAGAAAACTTAACAAACTAGGTCAAGAAAACCTTGATGCCATTGAGCAGTTTGTTAAAGATGAAGGCATTGATTGTGACTTTAGGCGCGTTGGTGAAATCGATGTGGCCACTGAGGGCTATCAACTTGAGGAACTTTTTGAATTCGTTGAACTGGCTAAAGAACATGGCGAAGAATTTGAATGGCTAAGTGAAACCGAAGTCAAAGCCAAACTCAACTCGCCAACTTATTTAGGTGGTTTGTATAACGCCGACGGTGTTGCATTAGTTGATCCAGCTCGTTTGGCGTGGGGGCTACGCGATGCAGCGCTTAAGCGCGGTGTTCGCATTTATGAAAACACTATGGTTAATGATCTTGATGACAAGGGATCAAAAGTAAGAGCTAAGACTGACCTTGGTGCCATCACAGCTCCAAGAGTTCTACTAGCTACAAATGCATTTCCACCACTTTTGCGCAGACTTAAATATTTAATGGTTCCGGTTTATGACTCAGTACTAGTTACTGAACCGCTAAATAAAGAGCAGCGTGAATCAATTGGCTGGAGTGAGTACCAAGGCATTAGTGACACCGGAAATCAATTCCACTATTACCGGCCAACTGAAGATGGATCAATTCTTTGGGGCGGTTATGACGCAACTTATAACTGGCGAAGTGGGTTTGGCGCAGACTATGAGCGCACTGTTGATTCATGGGTGAAGATAGCTTCGCACTTCTTTGAAACTTTCCCACAACTTGAAGGGCTTAAGTTTTCGCACGCCTGGAGCGGGGCAATCGATACCTCATCTAGATTTAGCGCATTTTGGGGTCAAAGTTTAGGGAAGAAAGTAACTTATGTCGCTGGCTATACCGGACTAGGTGTTGGCGCATCCAGATTTGGCGCCCAAGTAGCAATCGATTTATTACTTGATCGCGATTCAGATCGCCGGTCACTACAAATGGTTAACTCACTTCCAATTCCATTTCCACCTGAGCCATTTAGATCAGCTGGCATTAATTTCACCCGCTGGTCACTAGATAAGGCCGATCGAAATAAAGGTAAGCGAAATCTTTGGCTGCGCACCTTAGATCGCATCGGAATGGGCTTTGATTCCTAAGCTCTGTCAGTTCTAAGTGACAAGATGAACTTATGACCCGCGAGCAGTTGAATCGACCAACTAATAATCGTGGCCAAAAAGGTGACGACACTGATTGTCATATTTTGCATATCGATATGGATGCGTTTTTTGCATCTGTTGAAATTCGTGACAACCCAGAGCTTGCTAACAAACCAGTAATTATTGGTCATGGTGGCGGGCGTGGGGTAGTGCTTTCAGCAACATATCCAGCGCGCACATTAGGTGTTCATTCAGCGATGCCAATGGCAACCGCGATGCGACTTGCACCAGAGGCGATCATCATCGAGCCAAGTCATCACAAATACTGGGAAGTATCTGAAGAAGTGATGGCTATCTTTGAAGATTTCACCCCACTAGTTCAGCAGTTATCAGTTGATGAGGCATTTTTGGATGTCTCTGGTGCGATTAAGTTAATTGGCAGCCCAACTGAAATTGGCGAAATGATTCGAAAGCGAGTCTGGGAAGAACAGCGAATCACGTGTTCAGTTGGCATCGCATCAACCATGTTTGTAGCAAAACTTGCCACAAATTTTGCCAAACCAAATGGTTTGCATGTTGTGCCAAAGGATAAAGTAATTGATTTTTTGCACCCACTTCCAGTCACCGCACTTTGGGGTGTTGGCCCAAAAACTGCAGAAACTTTAATTAAGTATGGTCTTCGCAAAGTTGGTGACATCGCTGGCACTAATGCTTACACCATGTCCAGAGTCATGGACGGGGTAGTTGGTGAGCATTTATTCGAATTATCTTGGGGCCGTGATCCGCGCAAAGTTACGGTTGAACATGAAGAGCAAAGTATCGGCGCTGAACGTACATTTGATTTAGATCTTCAAGATTTAGATGAGATCACCACGCACATAATGGCGCTTAGCAATAAAGTGGCTAGACGTTTGCGAGACGGTGGTTTCACCACAGCCACAGTTTCAATCAAAATTAAATTCTCTAATTTCCAAGTAATCACTCGAAGTAAAACACTTGATACGCCTACGGATTTAAGTACTGAAATTTACAAAGCTGCAAAGCACTTGTTTGAAAAACTCAATTTAGAGCGAACTAGGGTGCGCTTAGTAGGGGTTAGGGCAACCGGTCTTTCCCAGGATGCGCCTATTCAGTTAGCTCTTTCAACTAGGGAAACTGGCTGGCGGGAAGCCGAACTTGCCTTAGATAAAGTGGCCCATCGATTTGGCACATCAGCGGTTAAGCCAGCTAGGTTAATTCGCTCAGAAGCCGATAAAGACTAACCCATAAAAACCTTAGAAATTAGGGCTTAACCTAATCTTTACCCAAGCCTGGCAACGAATAACTACCAATCAACGTATCCTTAAAATAGTTATTAGAGGCACTGGCAACTAGCCAACTAAACGGAAAAGGAGTTTGCTAATGGCCCTATCAGATCGAGAGCAAAAACTTCTTGCCCAGATGGAAGCTGCCCTAGCTAACGAAGATCCAAAGCTGGCTTCGGCTCTTCGCACACCTAGTATCCGACTTCGCACACCAAAGCATGTTTTCTTGGCACTTGCCGCCGTTATCGTTGGCATTGCTGGATTAGTAGCTGGTGTTGCTACGCAAATGCCGCCAATTGGAATTGTTGGATTTGTGGCAATGGTTACTGGCTTGTCAATTGTGGTAACTGGTGCAAGCGCTGCAAATGCAGCTGGCAAGCCAGTGAAACAATCAGCCACAAAACCTAAGTCTTCTTTCATGCAAGGCCTGGAAGAGCGCTGGGACCGTCGTAACAACGACATCTAAAGTTAAGCAAAATTCTTAACAAAACACTTTTGCATGCGCCGATTATTTAATTTCATTTTTGGTATTGCTGCTTTAGGTTTTGTTGCCTTCGCCGCTTACTCATATGTGACCGAACAAGTGATTGCGCCGCCACTTAGCATTGAAACCGTTGATGGTCGTCCATTCATTAACGTGACGCAGCCAGAAACTGTCACTTGGTCTGGTCCGATTGATAATTCTGGATATGACGTTTCGCATCCTCAATGCAATACTTCGCTTTCAAATAAACCTGTTGGCTTTGCCATAGTTGGCCTTAATAAAGGCAAACCGTTTAGTGAAAACCCTTGCTTTGAAGCTCAATGGCAATGGGCTAAAACCCATAATGCAGTGGCGATCTATATCAACACAGCTGACCCAGGTGAGCTAGACCCAAATGCTTATGGGCAAAAGATTGCAGCAGATACTTTGGAACGACTTGAGAAATTTGGCGTTAGTAAAACAGTGCCAATTTGGCTTGATGTTGAAACCCATAACACCTGGACCGAAAGTTCTCGTTCGGTGTCAGTAATTACAGAGGCAATGCACCTTCTGACTCAAAATGGGTTTCACGTGGGTATCTACTCAACAACTGCGCATTGGTTAGAAATTACTTTGAATGCAAAGTTAGGCGTGCCAACTTGGCGGGCAATTGGTGAATTTAATGATGTGGCAACCGGGGTAGCAGCAGCCAAAGAAGCTTGCACCCAAGCAGGTATTGCAGGAACTATTCCTGCAATGGTTCAATTTGTGGCAACCGTTGATGGAGTCACACTGGATCGAAATATTCTTTGTGGCGATGCCAATGGAATTGTCGGCTCACCAATTTAATCCGTGGTTAATTTGGATTATTTATTTACCGTCAAGCTTGGGATCATTCTCAATTGCAGAAATCTGTGCATCCAGGATTTCCTTAAATTTTGCAGTTGATTTTTCGTGTTGATCCACGATTTGGGCTACTACCTTTTTGGGGTCGTTTAACTCAGATTCATTTTCATCAAAATTCTCATTTGACATGACAACCGAACTTTTCTACCGAGCTTCTAGGTCACGTCTAACTCGATAAGGCCAGTCTGTCAGCAAAATAACTTAAAACCTAGAGGTTTTCGAAATCTTTACACTTTATTGAATAAATAATCCTCCATTTTCAACCACCGTTTATTTACTGATATTTGTCGTTATATCTGTGAAATTTGTGAATATTGGTGCCTAAATAAGGTTGACAGTGGAGCAAAGTGGAGTATTCTGGTCAGACGAGGTGGCTCGGGGAAGGGCTGCCATCAGTTTTTGGGGGAATTGCCATGTTTCTAGGCACACATACCCCAAAGCTGGACGACAAAGGCCGATTGATTTTGCCGGCTAAATTCCGCGAACCCCTTACTGGTGGCTTAGTTATGACTAAGGGCCAAGAACGTTGCGTAATTATTTGGCCAACCAAACAGTTCAATACCTACGCTGAATCACTTCGCGCCCGATCCCAAAACAACGAAAAAGTTCGCGCATACACTCGCGTCTTTTTCTCTTCTGCTTTCGATGATGTTGCTGACAAGCAAGGTCGCGTAACAATACCTAGTTCACTTCGTGAGTGGGCCGGACTTGAACGCGATCTAGTTGTTGTTGGCGCAGATACCCGCATCGAAATCTGGGATGCCATTGCTTGGAGCCAGTACTTAGACGCTCAGGAACCAGGCTTTGCATCACTTGATGAGGTGATTCAGTAATGACTCGTTCATTGATGAATCCGGTCTCAACCGACAACCGCTTCAAGTACCCAGCCGTAACTGAATCTTGGCGCACCTTCCCCGGTGCCAAGCTTGCTGCCGGCTGGGGACTTGAGGTTGTTGTTGGTGCTAGGCGCGGGTAATGACTACGTTCAGCCACGTTCCAGTCTTAAAGCAACGCTGTCTTGATTTATTAGCACCAGCTCTAACCGATGCTGGGGCAGTACTAGTTGATGCAACTCTTGGCCTTGGCGGCCACTCTGAGGCAGCGCTTGAATCTTTTCCAAATCTTCGAATTATCGGATTAGATCGCGATCTGGATGCACTTGAACATTCAAAAGTTCGGCTAGCACCATACGCAGGTCGCGTTGAATTTGTGCACGCAGTTTATGACCAACTGCCAAATGTACTTGCTGATCTTCAAATCCCAGTTGTTCAAGGCATCTTGTTTGATCTTGGCGTCTCTTCAATGCAACTAGATAACGATGAGCGCGGCTTTGCTTACTCGCGCACATCGCCTCTAGATATGCGAATGAACACCACAACTGGCAAGACTGCAGCAGATGTAGTTAACACTTACACCCATGGGGAACTTGCCAGGATTCTTAATGTTTATGGCGAAGAAAGATTCGCCTCACGCATCGCAAGTGCCATTATTCGCGAACGCGAAGTAGAGCCATTCACCACAAGTGATCGCTTAGTTGCAGTTGTTCGTGATGCCATTCCAGCAGCTACTCGGCGCACAGGTGGTAACCCAGCCAAGCGCACTTTTCAAGCTCTGCGTATTGAAGTTAACGATGAGCTTTCAGTATTAGAGCGGGCCATGCCAGCTGCGATAGATACGCTTGACGTCGGCGGTCGCCTTGTTGTGATGTCTTACCAGTCTCTTGAAGACCGCATTGTTAAACATGCCTTTCGCGAGGTAACCGAAGATAAGACTCCAGTTGACCTGCCTTTTGTGCCAACAAGTGATCAGCCAAAACTTCGACTATTAACTCGTGGATCTGAATTTGCCAGCGATGCCGAAATTGCCGAAAACTCACGCGCAACTTCAGTGCGTCTTCGCGCTGTGGAAAGGGTGGCCGCATGAGTGCAATGCCAGTCCGTCAACCACGGCTAACACCAATTTCAACTAAGACCAGAAGAATTGGTCGATTAGCTGCGGTTAACTCACGCGCTGTTGTTACTCCGATTGCTCAAGCAATTCCAATTAAGATTCCAAAAGGACGTGCCAGCCTTGGAACTTTCGTTGGAATCATAAGCGGACTTTTCATTTTTGGAAGTTTGATACTGCTGGTGATCAATACCAAAGCAGCCCAAGCGGCTTTTGAAAAACATAAATTGCAAACGCAGCTAAATCAGATGATTGCAACTGAACAAAATTTGGCAAGCCAAGTTGCCGCAGCTGAATCAACCGACAATCTGGTGACAGCCGCAAGAACCCTGGGCATGGTTCCAGCTGAAACCCCAGTTTTCATCCGACTTTCAGATCAAACAATTGTGGGTCAAGCTGTTCCAGCTAAAGCACCTGCTGTTCCTTATGTGCCAGCTCCAGTTGCAACGCCGGTGGTCCCATGAGTTTCCAAGCCCCACCTCGTCCACCGCAACGTCAAGTCAGACCAGTTCGCACTACTAGATCAAACCCATATCTAGAAGACTTTGTAAGTCGTCCGGTTCAACCACTTCGATTAGCTGAGCCACGTAAGCGGTTAATGATCACCACAAGATTCCTAACGGCGATTTTGGCAATTTACTTCTTGCAATTAATCAATCTGCAGGTGATTCAAGGTCCAAAGCTTGCAGCAAGTAGTCAAAGTAATCGCTTAACAAATGTGATCATGCCAGCCATTCGAGGCAACATTAATGATGTAAATGGCGCGCCAATTGCAACAACCGTAATTGCCAAGAATGTGACCTGTGATCAAACTCTGATTAAAGATCCAGCTGCAGTTGCAAATCAGCTAGCTCCTGTACTTGGAATGCCAGTTGAAGAATTAGTTGTTGCTTTAACTGGTGACAAGAGATTTAACTACATCGCAAAACAAATCACACCTGAAAAATGGAAAGAAGTTGCGGCATTAGATATTGCCGGCATCTTTAGTGAACCAACGACGACCCGCGTTTATCCAAATGGCCAACTAGCTGGAAGTGTTATTGGTTACGTTGGCGCTGAAGGCCATGGTCTTGGTGGACTTGAATTTGGTATCGATGCGCAGCTTGCTGGAAAAGATGGCAGCACAGTAGTTGAGCGAGTTAACGGTCGAGAGATTCCTGGCAGCGAACGAAATAGTGTTGATCCGATAAATGGCCTAAACGTTAATCTCACAATTGATCGTGACATCCAGGCGGTTGCTGAACGTGCCCTTGTTGAACGGGTAGCTTTTGCTGGCGCTTCAGGCGGAACTGTTGTGGTCATGAAAAAGACTGGCGAAATATTAGCGCTAGCAAATGCGCCGACATTTGATCCAAACAAACCTTTTGATACTGATGACCGAGCAAAGCGAAACATAGCGCTTACTGACGTGTTCGAACCTGGTTCAACTAGCAAAGTCATGACTATGGCTGCTGTGATCAATGAAGGCGCAGCTAATCCAACATCTCCGATGACAATTCCACCAACAATTACCCGCGCTGGAACTGTTTTTCATGACCATGATGAACACGGAACTCTTCAGTTGACTTTAAATGGCGTGCTGGCCAAGTCAAGTAACATCGGCACAATCATGGCCTCAGAGTTAATTGGCCAAGAAAAGTTTTATGAATACTTGAAGCGTTTTGGTATCGGTGATGTAACGGGAATGAATTTCCCTGGTGAATCAGGTGGCTTATTGCCAGACCCAAATAATCCAAATCAATGGTCAGGAACAACATTCCCAACTCTTGCATTCGGGCAGGGCTTATCACTTAACGCAGTGCAGGCAGCGTCGGTTTATGCAACGATCGCAAATGACGGAGTGCGTGTACAACCTCGGTTGATATCAAGTTATGCCAGCACTGATGGTCGGGTTGAATACGCCAAGCCAGCAGAATCAGTTCGAGTGATTACACCAGAAACTGCCAAAACACTTCGCGAAATGTTGATGAGTGTTGTATCTGATGAAGGAACTGCGCCTCAAGCACAGATTGCCGGTTACCAAATTGCTGGAAAGACCGGTACTGCAAATAAGTACAGTGAAATAACTGGCGGCTATAGCGGATACACCGCATCGTTTATCGGAATTGCACCTGG
>JBDLPR010000090.1:0-3719 GCA_039800985.1 Actinomycetota bacterium
CTATTGCTTAGTTGGACATCGGTTAAGCAGATGTCGGGAACAGCAGCTGTATTTATTTTGGTGAATTCAAGTTTTGGCCTTCTGGGTCACCTTAGTTCTGTGAATAATCTGCCAAGTTCACTTCCGGTATTTGTGATTGCAGTAATGGCAGGAGCACTTGTTGGCACCAAATTAGGTATTGCGAAATTCTCAAATGCTGGTGTGCGAAAGGCCCTGGGTTTCGTGCTTTTAATTGCAGGTTTAAAACTTATGGCTGGATTCTAGAAAAACCTGTTTTAGTAAACTAAAGTTCTAATGTTCAATTCACTTTCAGATCGCTTAACCACAACCTTCAAACAGTTGCGCGGCAAAGGTCGACTTACTGAAAACGATATTGAAGAAACTGTGCGGGAAATCCGCATCGCATTACTTGACGGTGACGTAGCCCTGCCAGTTGTTCGTCAATTTTGTGCAACTATAAAGGAGCGCGCTCTAGGTGCTGAAGTTTCCGGCTCACTTAACCCAGCGCAACAAATAGTAAAAATTGTTAATGAAGAACTAACCGCGATTCTTGGTGGCAATACCCGCAGAATTAAATTAGCTAAAAATCCACCAACTGTTATTTTGCTCGCCGGCTTACAAGGTGCTGGTAAAACAACTTTGGCTGGAAAACTAGCAATGCATTTGCGAAGCGAAGGTCACCAACCAATGCTTGTGGCAGCAGATTTGCAAAGGCCAAATGCAGTTGATCAATTAAAGATTGTTGGCCAGCAAGCCAACACAGTTGTCTTTGCACCTGAACCAGGTAACGGCATTGGTGATCCGGTCAAAGTAACTAAAGATGCCATTACTTTTGCTAACCAAAAACTGCACGATGTTGTGATTGTCGATACCGCCGGACGCCTTGCAATCGATTCAGAATTAATGGATCAGCTCGCCAAAGTTAAACGGGAAGCTAATCCAACTGAAACATTGCTGGTAATTGATTCGATGACTGGTCAAGATGCAGTTAATACAGCATCAACTTTTGCAAGTGAAATTGGAATTGATGGTGTTGTTCTAACCAAACTTGATGGTGATGCACGCGGTGGCGCGGCTCTTTCAGTTGCCACCATCACTGAAAAACCAATCATGTTCGCTTCAACTGGCGAAAAGTTAACAGATTTTGAAATCTTCCATCCAGATCGAATGGCATCCCGCATCCTCGATATGGGAGATGTGCTTTCGCTAATTGAGCAAGCCGAAAAAACTTTTGATAAGGCTCAGACAGAAAGACTTGCCCAAAAAGTTCAAAGTGGTGATAACTTCACGCTTTCTGACTTTATGGATCAAATGAACCAATTAAAGAAAATGGGCAATTTCAGCAAAATGCTAGGCATGTTGCCTGGCGGTGGTGAAATGAAAAAACAGATTGAGAATTTTGACGAAAAAGAACTTGATCGAGCCAGTGCAATTATTTCTTCCATGACAGTTGCTGAGCGCGAAGATCCAAAGATTCTTAATGGTTCCCGTAGAGCCCGAATTGCTCGGGGAAGTGGAACTGAAGTTAGTGATGTAAATAGCTTGGTTGATCGCTTCACGGCAGCTGCAAAAATGATGAAGCAAATGGCAAAAGGTGCGATGCCTAATGTTGCCGGAATGCCAAACATGGCAGGTATGGGAATGCCAAAACTGCCGCAACAAAAGAAGCAACAAAAATCAGGTAAAGGTGCAAAGAAATCTGGAAACCCAGCGAAGCGTGCAGCACAAGCAGCGGGAATTGATCTTCCAGATGAAAAACCAGCAGATAAATTAACTGAGCTACCAAGTGCCTTTAAAGGGTTCTTGAATAATTAATTAGCTGCGATTTCAGATTTTCTGGATCAGCAACTTGAATTACCAAATGTTCATACTTATGGTTCTTTAAATTAATTCGAATCGTGTTGGCAGCATACTTACGACGAGCGTTCCAAAAACTGCGCTTCTTCCAGCCAGTCCAGTAAGTGCCACCGATGATGAAATATGCATAAGTTCCAGGTGCCCTTAGTCCACGCAGCTGCTTTAATACCTGCGGCCCAATCTCAACGGAAGCGACCTGATTCTTAAGAAATCTCACGCCACCTGGCTTGGTATTGATTAGTTGGTCGATTACTGAAAAATCAACTGAAACCAAGTCGTTTTTGATTGTCACCTTAGGGAACATAGATTGATTTTAAGCCGATTTCCCCAATCCAATGGGATCTGGCAGACTATTGCAAGTAATCCCGACCTAGTAGCCGGCCCTCTAACCGCAACTAGTTCGGATTCATCAGATCACAAAATAAAAGTTTTACCCCACTAAAACTTTCTTGCGATCAAACCAATAACAGGAGAAATAACAAGCGTGGCCGTAAAAATTAAGTTAAAGCGACTAGGCAAAATTCGTAATCCGCAATACCGCGTTGTAATTGCTAATTCGCGTACCGCCCGTGATGGACGTTCCATCGAAGAAATCGGTTTGTACCACCCAAAGGAAGAACCAAGTCTTATTCAGATTAACTCTGAACGTGTTCAGTACTGGCTAGGTGTTGGTGCACAACCAACAGAACCAGTAATGGCATTGCTAAAGATCACTGGTGACTGGCAGAAGTTCAAGGGTCTACCAGGCGCTGAAGGAACATTAAAGGTTGCTGCAGCCAAGGTTGATAAGAACACTAAGTTTGCTGAAACAGTTCTAGCTGTTGCTAACGAACCTCGCACACCAACTATTCGCCCAAAGGTTGAAAAGCCAGTTGTGGTTGAAGAAGTTAAGGCCGAGGAAGCACCAGTAGCAGAAGAAGCTGCTGAAGCTGTTTCTGAAAATATTGAAGAAGTAGTCGAAGAAGTTGCGCAAGAAGTTGCAGAAACTGCAGCTGAAGTTGCAACTGAAGTAGTCGAAGAGGCGTAATTCATGCTGGACGAGGCATTAGAGCATCTCGTAAAAGGCATCGTTGATCATCCTGATGACGTTGTCGTGCGCGAAAAAAACCGTAAAGGTCCAACTCTTGAAGTTCAGGTAAACCCTGAAGACATGGGTCGGGTTATCGGTAAGTCAGGTCGTACTGCAAGTGCACTTCGCACAGTAGTTAACGCGTTATCTGAAAAGAATGTTCGTATCGACATTCTTGACGTAGACGAACGTTAATTAAATGCAGCTCGTCATCGGGCGAATCGGTCGTGCCCATGGGGTGCGTGGGGATCTATTTGTTGAACCGATGACAGACGAACCTGATGTGCGCTTCGCTGATGGAGCAAAACTTCAAACTTCAAATAATCAAACGCTCACTGTTGCCAATACCAAATGGCACAGTGGGCGTTTTATTGTTCACTTCACTGGGTTTGACGACAGAAACAAAGCCGAAGAGCTTAAAGGCTTAAGTCTTTCAGTTGATGTTGATCCGATGGAATTACCTGAAGACCCAGATGAGTTTTATGACCATCAATTAGTTGGACTTGACGTAATCCATGACGACAAAGTCATTGGAAAGGTAAGTGAAGTAATTCATCTGCCAGCCCAAGATGTTTTGGCGATTACTAAGACTGATGGAACAGAAAGTCTGGTTCCATTCGTCATTCAATTCGTTCCCGAAGTTGATATTCGCGGTGGCAAGTTAACAATTACGCCACCACCTGGATTAATTGATGAATCTGAAGCAATTGTGATTAGGGATACTGAAGATGAAAATTGATGTTGTCACAGTATTTCCCGAATACCTGGAACCACTAAAACTTTCCCTAATTGG
>JBDLPR010000091.1:0-4544 GCA_039800985.1 Actinomycetota bacterium
TACCTGTCCCCTTAACCACTTTGCCGGTATGCAAAACATCGCAGCGAAATGGCGGTTCCCAACGAGTTATTTCCATGGTGTCGATAAAACCAATTGGACCGATACCGGTAAATGCCTTGAATTTTCCACCGACAGAATTAGCAGTTCCAGTAACAATCGTGCCAAGCATCCACTGGCTTTGACTTGGCCAATCTGTAATGCGATTCCAAACTAATTCAGCCGGCGCTTTGATTTGCACCGAAAGTTCAATATGTTCCATTAGAGGAAACCAAATGGTGGCTGTTCAAGATTGGTACCCTGAAGCACACCCCACTCGTCAACCAGGTTTCGGCGCTTTGCTGCAGCATTAATCAAAATATCGACAACTTCATCCATGTCATCGGTCACATGTAATGAATCAACATCAGCTTGAGATATTTTTCCTTCAGTAACCATGGTGTTTCGAATCCACTCAACCAATGGTCCCCAGTAACTTTTGCCAACTAGCACAACGGGGAATGAAGTAACTTTCTTTGTTTGCACCAAGGTAAGCGCTTCAAATAGTTCATCTAATGTGCCAAAGCCACCAGGGAAAACTACGAAACCTTGTGCGTACTTAATAAACATTGTTTTACGGGCAAAGAAATATCTGAAATCGATTCCTAATTCAACGTATTCATTCATACTTTGTTCAAACGGCAATTCAATTCCAAGACCGACTGATAATGCAGGTCCGGTAAAGGCACCTTTGTTTGCAGCTTCCATAATTCCTGGACCGCCACCGGTAATAACTGCGAAATTTTTGTCGGAAAGTTTTTTGCCTAATTCCTCAGCCAATTTATATTCATGATGATCTGCTGGAGTTCTGGCGCTGCCAAAAATGCTGAATGCTGGTCCGAGCTCGGCAAGAGCACCAAAGCCATTCACAAATTCCGATTGAATTCGCATAACGCGCCATGGATCTTCGTGCACCCAACTTGCATCACCGTGACTATCTAATAGCCGCTGATCTGTTGTTCCAGGTTTACGGGCATCACCACGCCTAGTTACTGCACCAGACTTTTGACTTTTTTCTCTAGCCACGTAACCACCCAATAATTAATTCTTCACAAGAGATTAGTTGTGAAATCAAAACATGTTCATGCCTGGCATGAGCAACTGAAGGATTACCAGGGCCCATGTTCACAGCGGGCACACCCATGGCACTAAACCTGGCTACATCAGTCCAGCCATATTTTGGTGCCACATTTCCACCGACAAGTGTGATCAAACTCTGAAGTGCCGGGCGATCAAGTCCTGGCAATGCGCCGGCAGCGTTGTCAACAATTGTTACGTCATAACCCTTGAAATATTCTTTGACAAATTTTTCAGCATCGCTACTACTGCGATTTGGGGCATATCTGAAATTCACTTCCAGCACCGCTTCATCAGGAATCACATTTCCAGCAATCCCACCACTGATCCCAACTGCGTTTAATCCTTCGCGGTATTCAAGTCCATCAATATCAACACTGAGCGATTCATAGGTTGAAAGCAAAGTTAGGGCATCGGCTAAGTCATGGATTGCATTCTTGCCCATCCAAGATCTGGCGCTATGGGAGCGAACCCCTGCTGTTCTGATTTGAGCACGAAGTGTTCCTTGGCAACCAGCTTCAATATTGCTATTCGATGGTTCAAGTAATACTGCGATGTCAGCTTTTAACCAATCTGGTTTTTCGGCAGCGATCTTGGTCAAGCCGTTTCTGGCACTTTCGATTTCTTCACATTCATAAAAGATGTAAGTGACATCAAATACTGGTTCTTCAACGGTTACCGCGGCGCGAAGGGCAACCGCTACCCCGCCCTTCATGTCGCAACTTCCTAGACCAAAAAGCACATCTTCGGTAACTGTGCTGCCTTCAACTGGAAGTTGCTGCCCAGCAGAAATTCTTACAGCTTTGTCGTTATCGGCAACTGGAACGGTATCCAAATGGCCAGCCACAATAACTCGGGTGCTACGACCTAAGTTGGTTCTGGCAACCACATTGTTATTCAGGCGCTCAACGGTTAACCAACTGCACCCACGAAGGCTTGATTCAACTAAATCTGCGATCTGCTTTTCGTTACCTGAAACGCTAGGAATATCGATTAACTGAGAAGTCAAAGTGACCACATCGGCGTGCGGATTAAGAGAATTTTGGGTCACACGACTACGGTAGTGCTGTTGGACTTTTAAAGTAAAACTCAAAATGCACTGATTGCTAAAGAAAGAGGAAAAATGACCAATTTGTCGGCATCCGCAATTGGCCTAGCTACCTACAGCGATGACACGCTGCTTGATGTTTGGTATCCAAACCCAGCTCTTTCAAAAACACCACATGATGTTGCAGATCTTGAACGTGGCATTAGAACAGATGACATTCGCCAGGTTCGCACCCAAGTAATCACAACCGTTATTGATGATTTATCAAGCGCGCCTAAAGATAGCGCCGATGCTTACCTTCGCCTACATCTGCTCTCCCACCGCTTAGTAAAACCACGATCAATTAACTTAGATGGCATTTTTGGACTACTTCAAAATGTTGCTTGGACTTCAATTGGCCCAGTTGCCATTAACAAATTAACTAGCGTTCAACTGGCTGCTCGTGGTCATGGAATTAGCTTGAACATTTATGGTGTCGATAAATTCCCACGCATGGTTGATTACGTTGTGCCAAGTGGTGTGCGAATAGCTGATGCCGATCGAGTTCGTTTAGGTGCTCACCTAGCCGAGGGCACCACAGTTATGCACGAAGGTTTTGTGAACTTTAATGCTGGAACACTTGGGGCCAGCATGGTTGAAGGACGTATTTCAGCTGGTGTTGTGGTTGGCAATGGATCTGACATCGGTGGCGGTGCCAGCATTATGGGAACACTTTCTGGTGGCGGCAAAGAAGTTATTTCAGTTGGCGAAGGTTGTTTGATTGGCGCTAACGCCGGTATCGGTATTTCTTTAGGTGATAACTGTGTTGTTGAAGCTGGTTCTTACATAACCGGTGGATCAAAAGTTAGATTGCCAGACGGTGAAATTGTTAAAGCAAAAGAACTATCAGGTGCTAGCAATTTAGTTTTCTGGAGAAACTCAGTAACAGGTGGTCTTGAAGTTAAACCTAAGACTGGTCAGTGGGAAGGTTTGAATGCAGCATTGCATTCAAACTAATTAACGCTGGCTCATTGGTGGGTAAGCACGTTCTGGTGCACCGGTGTAAACCTGACGTGGACGGCCAATTTTCGTATCAGGATCTTCGATCATTTCGCGCCACTGTGCAATCCAACCAGGCAAACGACCCAGTGCGAATAGAACCGTGAACATGCGAGTTGGGAAACCAATCGCGCGGTAAATCAAACCAGTGTAGAAATCGACGTTTGGATAAAGCTTGCGCTCAATAAAGAAGTCATCAGCAAGAGCAACTTCCTCAAGGCGACGAGCGATATCAAATAGCGGATCTTGAATACCCATGCGATTAAGAATTAGATCGGCGTGACGCTTAATAATTGATGCTCGTGGATCGTAGTTCTTGTAAATACGGTGACCAAAGCCCATTAGCTTGATGCCATCTTCGCGATTCTTAACACGGCGAATGTATTCATCAACCGAATCATCTGACTGGTTAATGGCATGAAGCATTTCAAGCACTGATTGGTTAGCGCCACCATGTAGTGGACCAAATAGTGCATTAATACCTGCTGAGATCGAGGCAAATAAGTTGGCATGTGATGAGCCAACTAGGCGAACTGTTGAAGTTGAACAGTTTTGTTCGTGGTCTGCATGCAAGATGAAAAGCATGTCTAGGGCTTTAACGATTGATTCGTCAACCACATACTTTTCAGCAGGAACACCGAATGTCATCTGCAAGAAGTTTGCGGTGTAACCAAGATTGTTATCTGGATACATAAATGGCTGCCCGACAGTTTTCTTATGTGAGTAGGCAGCCAAAGTTGGAAGTTTTGCCATCAAGCGAATCGTTGAAAGCTCAACATGTTGTTTATTAAATGGATCTAATGCATCTTGGTAGAAAGTCGAAAGTGCGCTAACTGCAGAGCTAAGTACTGGCATTGGATGTGCATCGCGCGGAAAACCATCAAAGAAACGGCGCAATTCTTCGTGCACCATAGTGTGCTTGCCGATTTCAGTTTCAAATGCAGCAAGTTCTTGCATAGTTGGCAGCTTGCCGTAAATAAGTAAGTAAGAAGTTTCTAGGAAAGTGCTTTTTTCAGCTAATTCTTCGATTGGATAGCCGCGGTAACGCAAGATACCTGCATCACCATCGATGTAGGTGATTGCTGATTCACATGAGGCAGTATTCATAAAGCCATGGTCAATTGCCACATGCTTTGTTTCTTTTAAGAGTTGAGAGATATCTAAACCTGATGCACCAACAGTTGCTGGCACCTCACCAAGAGAAAACTCGCCGGAACCGTGTTTTAAGGTCACATCAGACATGACTTAAATTTACTCCCAAGCCAAGAAAGTCGAAAACTTGGTAGGGCTACTCATTAAGCCAAGCGACTGGCGAACTGACCGATTCGTTCATCGGTTGCGGTCA
>JBDLPR010000092.1:0-2998 GCA_039800985.1 Actinomycetota bacterium
TCTGTTGCTTCGCCTTACCGCGAATCTGAAGCGATGCTTGATGGATCAGATGCGATTGCTGACTGGCCATTACTTAACGCCATGATCAACATTTCTTCTGGCGCTTCATGGGTTTCAATTCATCACGGTGGTGGCGTTGGGATTGGTCGATCAATCCATGCTGGCCAGGTATCAGTTGCTGATGGCACACCGCTTGCCGCTCAAAAGCTTGCTCGCGTCCTAACTAATGACCCAGGTATGGGAGTTATTCGCCACGTTGATGCAGGTTATGACCAAGCAGTTGAAGTGGCAAAGGCAAAGCATGTTCACGTGCCAATGTTAGAAAATGGCGACTACCTTTAAATCATGTCAAAAACACCAACTGGTGATTTCAGCCTGATCAATATTGGTCAGCTAGTTACCAACAATTCGCAACTGGGTGAAGGTCAGCTGGGCATTATCAATAATGCGGCAATCAGCATTGTCGATGGCAAAGTTGCTTGGGTTGGGCAATCATCGAATGTCGAAAAGAATTTGCAGACTATCGATGCCAATGGTGGCTGCGTAATTCCAGGATTTGTTGATAGTCATTCCCACATCATTTTTGCTGGTGATAGATCAAATGAATTCGCTGCCCGCATGGCTGGAATCCCTTATTCCGCAGGTGGAATCAAGGTGACAACGGCAGCAACTAGGACGGCAAGTGAGCAAGAACTAAAAAGTAATGCACAGCGATTAATTGCAGAAATGCAAGAATCTGGAACTACAACTATTGAAATCAAGTCTGGCTACGGCCTTAATGTTGAAACTGAAAAAAGAAGTGTGAAAGTCGCATCGGAACTAACTGAAGAAGTCACATTCCTTGGCGCCCATGTTGTTGCAGCTGAATTTGCCGACAATCCAGATGCTTATGTTGATTTAGTGGCTGGGTCGATGCTTGATGCTTGTCTGCCTTACTCAAAGTGGATTGATGTGTTTTGTGACAAAGGTGCTTTCACCACAAGCCAAACCAAAAAAATTCTGGAAGCTGGTATCGCAAAGGGTTTAATGCCTCGAGTTCACTTAAACCAACTTGAACAAGGTGACGCAGTTGGCATGGCAATCGACCTAGATTGCGCATCAGCAGATCATCTAACTTACTTAACTGATGACGACATTAATGCGCTAGCAAAAAGTAATACTGTTGCTGGTTTAGTGCCAGCATGTGAGTTCAGTACTCGCTCACCGTTTTATCCACGCGCCAGAGATTTACTTGATGCAGGAAGCAGTGTTTCCCTATCCCCTGATTGCAACCCAGGAAGTAGTTACTCATCAAACATGCCGTTTTGTATCGCTCTTGCAGTTCGCGAAATGCACATGACAGTAGATGAATCGCTTTATGCAGCAACTATGGGCGGCGCGAAAGCACTTCGCCGAAGCGATGTTGGGCATTTAAGTGTTGGTGCTAATGCTGATTTGGTTTTACTAAATGCACCAACTTACGTGCACTTTGCATATAGACCTGGTGTGCCACTAATTAAGACAACTTGGAAAAATGGAAACGTTGTGTTCACCAAAGGAGCAAGTGCATGAGTGAAGTAGTTATCAAAACATCTGGAATGACCTTTGCAGACGTAATTGCAGTTGCTAGGCACGATGCCAAAGTGACCATCTCGAAAGAAGCATTAGATGCTGTGGCCAAAACCCGTGCCCACATCGACAAACTTGCCGCCAGCCCAACCCCGGTTTATGGCGTATCGACAGGCTTTGGTGCTTTAGCCAATCGACATGTTTCACCTGAACTTCGTCAACAACTGCAAAGCTCGCTAATTCGTTCACATGCTGCTGGCCTTGGCACACCCGTTGAACGTGAAGTTGTGCGCGCACTGATGCTACTTCGCCTAAAGACTCTCTGCTCTGGTCACACCGGCGTACGTCCCGTAGTGGTTGAAACTATGGCAGCGCTACTTAATGCCGGCATAACTCCTGTGGTTCATGAATTCGGTTCATTAGGCTGCAGTGGCGATTTGGCACCACTTGCCCACTGCGCACTTGTCTTAATGGGTGAAGGTGAAGTTATTGATGC
The DNA here is from genome assembly GCA_039800985.1 of Actinomycetota bacterium. GTDB lineage: Bacteria > Actinomycetota > Actinomycetes > S36-B12 > UBA5976 > UBA5976. The sequence goes on from JBDLPR010000092.1 coordinate 2,045, forward strand.
AACTGGCAATCAACTGGGCGCAGCAGAGGCACTTAAATCAGCAGGTATCGCACCACTGCAGCTAGTTGAAAAAGAAGGCCTTGCACTAATCAATGGAACTGACGGCATGCTTGGCATGTTGATCATGGCCATTGAAGATTTAGAAATGCTTTGCGACAGTGTCGATTTAACTGCAGCAATGAGCGTTGAAGCACAAATGGGAACTGACCAAGTTTTCTTACCTGAACTTCATCTTCCACTTCGCCCACACCCAGGCCAAGCAACAAGTGCTGCCAACATGTTCCATGCACTTAAAGAGAGCAAGATTGTTGAATCGCATAAAGTTGATGACACCAAAGTTCAAGATGCATACTCGCTTCGCTGCGCACCTCAAGTAACTGGCGCAGTTCGTGACACTATCGCTCACGCTCGCCTAGTTGCCCAGCGTGAACTTGCTGCTGCTATCGATAATCCAGTTGTTCTAGATGATGGCCGGGTTTCGTCAAATGGAAACTTTCATGGCGCCCCAGTTGCATACGTTTTAGATTTCTTAGCAATCGCGGCAGCTGACTTAGGTTCAATTTCTGAGCGTCGAACTGATCGCATGCTTGATAAAGCAAGATCACATGGATTGCCACCATTTCTTGCCAATGATCCTGGCGTTGATTCAGGATTAATGATTGCCCAATACACCCAGGCTGCACTTGTCTCAGAAAACAAACGTTTGGCAGTTCCAGCAAGCGTTGATTCAATTCCAAGTTCAGCGATGCAAGAAGATCACGTATCGATGGGTTGGAGTGCTGCACGCAAACTTCGCACCGCTGTTTCAAACTTAGCCAAGATCATCAGTATCGAATACTTAACCGCAGCCCGCGCACTTGATCTACGCGCTCCACTTGCTCCAGCGCCGGTAACGAAAAAGGCAATCGAATTACTTCGCAAAACTGCAGGCGGCCCAGGGCCAGATAGATTCTT
>JBDLPR010000093.1:0-9472 GCA_039800985.1 Actinomycetota bacterium
AATAGCATTTCGTGGATTTTTGCCAAAATGCGAAAATTCATTTTTCCAGTTACCATCAAAGAGTGATAAACATTGCTGAACTTCTGCGTATGGGCGCTGACATGCTTGAAAAAAGCCAAGATCGTGTCACTGAACAACGAAGTGAGAGCGGTCGTGAAATCGACCCACAAGCTATTTCTGATGCTTTGTTCGTTTTAGGCGCAACTGGGGTTTCAATTGTTCGCGAATTAATTGATTCACTCCCGGAAAGACCAAGACTTAGATCAAATTCAGATAATTCAATTTTTAGCACTGAAGAAGTTGAAAAAGTACTTAGTCAGATTGTGGCTCGCATGGGGCTAGTTGAAGAAAGTGAACTAGCGGCCCTTAGAAAACGCCTGATCGATCTTGAGTCTAAGTTAAGTAACTAACTTTGAATAGAATTACTGCGTGAGCGAATCTCAAACTGAAACACGCAATCCGATGGATCGCATTGTCTGGATCGATTGTGAGATGACCGGCCTTGATTTCAAAAATGATTTATTAGTTGAAATTGCCTGCATTATTACTGATGCTGAATTAAATGCCATAGATGAAGGCTTCCAAGTTGTCATTAAAGCCCCACAAGAAAAACTCGACAACATGGATCCAGTAGTCGTTTCAATGCACACTGAATCTGGTCTGCTTCCTGAAATTCCAAATGGGGTCTCGCTTGAAGAAGCTGAAGCATCCCTTTTTGAATACATCACTGAGCGTGTGCCAGAAGCCAATAAAGCCCCGCTTGCTGGTAGTTCTGTACATGTCGACCGAATCTTCCTGCAAAGAGACATGCCAAGAGTTGATTCCTACCTGCACTACCGAATCATCGATGTTTCATCGATTAAAGAACTTGTTCGCCGTTGGTACCCGCGCCTTTACTTTGCAAGCCCAGCCAAGATTGGCAATCACCGCGCATTGGGTGACATCAAAGATTCAATTATTGAACTTCGCTATTACCGCGAAGTTGCATTCGTGGATCAGCCCGGTCCAGATGCAGATAAAGCCCGCAAGATTGCGGACAAACTTTCAGCAAATTAGTCGAACTTCGCTTAGTTCATTACAATTATTCAGGTTGTCACCTATTAATAAGTGATGGCACATGGTGGGTGTAGCTCAGCTGGTAGAGCACCTGGTTGTGGTCCAGGATGCCGCGGGTTCAAGTCCCGTCACTCACCCCATTTGGTTCTGAGGCCAACTAGTTGTACTGAGTTGCCTGACCTTGGCGAGTAAAGCCAAGTAAGGTCAGGCCAAAAGCTTTCGCAGTTTCAACAGCCAATGATGTTGGCGCGGAAACAGCAACAACTGCAGAAATTCCAGAACTGATCGCCTTTTGAATAATTTCGTATCCCCCGCGACCAGAGATGGCAAGGGTGTAACCGCTAAGTGGAATCAAGTTATTCATAAGTGCATACCCAACAACTTTGTCGACTGCATTGTGCCGGCCAACATCTTCACGAACAATTATTAAATTGCCATTGGGATCAAATAACCCAGCAGCATGTAAGCCACCAGTCTTTTCGAATATCTTTTGGCGTGGGCGCATTAAATCTGGCAGCGTAACCATTTTTTCAATTGGCAAAGTTGCTGGGGCTACGTTCTGGCAGCCGCGCTCACGTAGGTCATCAATTTGAGTTGAACCGCACACTCCGCATGCACTTGAAATTGTGAATCTGCGATCAAGTACCCGATTTAGAGCCGGGGTTCCCGGCTTTACGTGAGCAACAATAATGTTTTCTCGCTCACGTGGCGTTAAGTCAGCATCTTTACAAGAAGTTATTGCAATTAAGTCTTCTCTGGTTCGAAGTAGTCCTTCTGACCATAAAAATCCAGCGCCAAGTTCATTATCGCTACCCGGAGTTCGCATGGTTACAGCTAATTGCTGTTTGCCAGTTGGCGTTTCCAGGCGAATTTCAAGTGGCTCTTCGCCAACCACATAATCTGTAACTGGCGAGTCTTTTCCAGTTTTCTTAACCGTAATTCTGGCAGTTGCCGAGACTGGTTCCTGATTATTCACTTGCAGTCCACTCTTTTATTGCCTGCTGAACTTTTTCAATTAAATCTTTTTCACTTGCCCCAGTTTTTCCTGCTGCAAGTCCAATTAAAAATGTGGTTAAAGGTGCTGATTTTCGTTCAACGTTGTGGGCAACTTCGCGGGTTAGATCAAGAAGTTCATTAACTGGAATCTCTGTTTCTGGAATACCTAGAGTTGTGGCAACTTGTTTTAACCAAACAGGGGTTACTTCGCTCATTCCAGAATCCTTAACCACTTTGATGGCATCGGCCCAAGTATCGATATCGAATACTTCACTCGTTGCTACTTTCACTTCAACCATATTTAACTGTTGCATTAATCGCAAAGGTGAGGCATTAACCCCTTTTGATTCCTGCAGTAAATCTTTAATTAGTTGGGTTTTGATGCAAGCCAATAAAGGTTGACCTTGGCCATTTTCCCTAATCGCCCAAGCACCATCATTACCGAGTGCGGCTAGGCAGATCTGATCTACCTGAGCACTATTAATACGCTGATCACTTGCACTAATGAAAACATAATCAGAATTAACTTGAGTAAGAGCTGCCCAAATTCCTGCTGCTGGCCCCCCATCAGCACTTAAGTCATCAACCCAGATAACGCCATCTATCTCTGATCGCTTAGTGCCAGCAACAATTACTTTTCCAGGGCAACTGGCAACAACTGAAGCTAATAAAGTTTTTTGATCAAGACCTAGGGGAAGCATTGCTTTATCAATGCCGCCAATACGTGTGGCCTTCCCACCGGCAACAACTATTGAGTCAATCTGCGATAGTTGCGTATTTTGCACAAATAAAGCATCGCACACGTTTGCAGGTAGATTAATCCCATGGCGAATTTGGCTAATCACAATGTGGAATGGGATGACGCCCGCCAAATTTCTTACGAAAATGCATCGCCAGTTAATAGTCAGATGGTTGAACTTTCCAATTCAATTGGGCGCACTTGTGCTACTGACATAGTTGCGAAATCAGATTTACCGCCAGCACATACCGCCATGATGGATGGTTACGCAGTTGCTGGAACAGGTCCGTGGAAAATTATGGGCGAAGTTCGCGCCGGCCAAGCAGCGTTTGAATTAGCACCAGGTGATGCACTTCGAGTTAGCACTGGTGCACACATTCCGCCAACTTGCTCGTTTGTCATTCCAAATGAGGATGCAATTATTTTTGATGGCGACATCGCTAGCAAAGTTCCAGTACCAATGGGTAAACACATTCGAGTTCCAGGTGATGAAGCAAAAGCTGGCGAAGTAATACTGGCTGCTGGCCAAAAAATTACTCCTGCTGCAGCCGGTCTTGCCGCAAGTGCAAGCATTGATCAACTCAATGTTCGCGAAATTCCATACGTTGATGTACTCATCACTGGCGATGAACTAATCAGCTCTGGTGATGCTGGCCCAGGTCAAATTAGAGATTCGCTTTCAATCCAGATTCCATCGTGGGTTAGTCACGTTGGTGGCCAAATTGGTCAATTAACTCGAGTTCGCGATGATGCAACTGAAACTAGAAATGCAATTGTTTCTTGTCTTGCTCCGATCATCATCACAACTGGTGGCACTGCCCATGGCGACTTTGACTACGTTAGACGTGCATTAAGTGAATTAAATGCGCAGTTCTTAATCGATGAAATAAACATGCGCCCAGGTCACCCCAGCGTTTTAGCAAAACTTCCAAGTGGCCAACTTGTGGCAAGCCTTCCTGGTAATCCACTTGCTGCCCTAGTTAGCTTTTTAACTATCGTGGCTCCAGCAATGAATCGACTACTAGGCCAACCACTTAGCGAACTTGAAATTTCGTCACTTAAGCAAGAAACAGATGCTGATCGCACTCGGGTGATCCCAGTTAGCTTCAGTGATGGCAAAGTTAGTCCAACTGAGTTTCGTGGATCAGCCATGTTACGTGGCTTAGTTTCGGCTGATGCTTTGGCTGTTATTAAACCTGGAACAATTCCAGGAACCAGCACAGTTCGTTTACTTAGACTTCCTTGGTAAAAAATTAAGCTTTAGCTTCGTTATGAAGTTTGGCCACAGCTTCACGCACATCAGAACTGTAGTTATCTGGACTTGCCTGTACATCTTTAAAAATATCTGCACGCATTTGTGGCGTCCAGAATTTCTTTAGATGCGTAGCAATGACGTCAGATTTAACACCAGCAAATGGGATGTTCTGGTCAATTTGGTTGACCATCATTTTTAGTTTTGCTACATCCACTTGAACTTAAGCCTTCATCAAAACGTCATCAAGAGAATTTGTTGAATCTTGGCTTGAATCTGCTGGTCTGATTTCAACTGCAGTTACTTTGTATTCTGGACAGTTTGTTGCCCAGTCAGAGAACTCAGTTGTAATCACATTCGCGCCACTTAATGGGTGGTGGAAGGTTGTGTAAACAACGCCAGCTGGAACGCGAGCTGAAACTTGTGCTCGCATTACTGTTTCACCAATACGGCTTGAGATCGCAACTTTTTGGCCATCAACAATTCCGCGCATTTGGGCATCTGATTCGTGAATTTCCAAAACATCTTCTTGGTGCCAAGTGCTGTTGGCCGTGCGACGAGTCTGCGCACCAACGTTGTATTGGCTAAGTATGCGACCTGTTGTTAATAGCAATGGGAACTTGCGATTAGCGCGTTCTTCGGTTGGCACAAACGGTGTTTCAACAAATAAGCCTTTACCGCGAACAAAACCATTAACGTGCATGATCGGTGTTCCCGCAGGAGCAGCATCGTTTACAGGCCACTGCAAGCTGCCAACACGATCAAGTAGTTCAAAGCTGACATTCTTGAATGTTGGTGTGATTGAAGCGATTTCACCCATGATCTGAGCTGCATTGTCATAGTGCATTGGGTAACCCATTGCAGTTGCTAGCTCAGAAATAATTTGCCATTCTTGCTTGCCATTCTTAGGCGCCATTACTGGGCGTACGCGGTTGATACGGCGCTCAGCATTGGTGAATGTGCCATCTTTTTCAAGGAACGAAGTTCCTGGGAAAAATACGTGAGCAAACTTAGCTGTTTCGTTGATGAAAAGGTCCTGAACAACAACAAGATCCATGGCTTCAAGAGCTGCCATAACGTGCTTGGTATTTGGATCTGATTGAGCGATGTCTTCACCGTGAACGAACATTCCACGGAATTCACCTGAAATCGCGTTATCAAGCATGTTTGGAATACGCATACCTGGTTCAGGTAGTAATTTCACATCCCACAAAGTTTCAAACTGTTCGCGAACAGCATCATCTGATACGTGACGGTAACCCGAAAGTTCGTGTGGGAATGATCCCATGTCACAAGATCCCTGAACGTTGTTCTGTCCACGAAGTGGGTTAACGCCAACACCTTCGCGGCCAATGTTTCCAGTTGCCATGGCAAGGTTTGCCATACCCATAACCATCGTTGAACCTTGGCTATGTTCTGTAACACCTAGACCGTAATAGATTGCACCGTTACCGCTTGTTGCAAACAAACGTGCAGCTTTGCGAATTTCCTCGGCTGGAACACCAGATTGTGCTTCAACAACTTCTGGGCTGTTTTCTGGAAGTGAAATAAATTTCATCCAACGATCAAAAGCATCGTTGTCACAGCGTTCAGCGATGAAGTTCTGATCAGCCAGACCTTCTGTTGCAATTACATGAGCTAGTGCGTTAATTACCGCAACGTTTGTGCCTGGTTGTAGCTGTAAGTGGTGGTCAGCTTTTACGTGAGCTGATTCAACAAGATCGATCTTGCGTGGATCAACCACGATTAGCTTTGCGCCCTGGCGGATTCGGCGCTTTAGGCGTGAACCAAATACTGGGTGGGCATCGGTTGGGTTGGCACCAATAAGCAGGATTACATCTGATTTACCCACAGACTTGAAGTCTTGGGTTCCAGCTGATGTACCGAAAGTTGAACTTAAACCAAAACCTGTTGGTGAGTGACAAACGCGAGCACAGGTATCAACGTTGTTATTACCAAAAGCTGTGCGGATCATCTTTTGCACAGTGAAGATTTCCTCATTGGTACAGCGAGATGAGGTCACGCCACCAATTGAGTTGTCACCGTATTTAGCCTGAATTTCTTTGAACTTGGTGGCGGCATATGTAATGGCTTCATCCCAAGAGACTTCGGTCCAATCATCGGTGATTTTTTCACGAATCATTGGTGAAAGAATGCGGTCTTTGTGGCTGGCATAACCAAATGCGAAACGGCCTTTAACGCATGAATGCCCTTCGTTAGCGCCACCAGTTTTAGCTGGCACCATTCGAACTAATTCATCGCCGCGAAGTTCAGCATTGAAAGTACAACCAACACCGCAGTAAGCACAGGTCGTTTGAACTGTGCGAGTTGGCATACCAAGTTCAATAACGCTTTTTTCTTCAAGAGTTCCAGTTGGACAAGCCTGAACACAGGCACCACACGAAACACATTCACTTGATAAAAAGTTAAGTCCGCCTGGGCTAACTTTTGAATTAAAACCACGGCCCTCAATGGTTAAAGCAAGTGTCCCCTGGATTTGGTCACAGGCGCGAACACAGCGATTACATACGATGCACTTGCTGCTATCAAAATCAAAGTAAGGATTGCTCTGGTCTTTAACTGCGCCAAGGTGATTTTCACCTTCGTATCCATAGCGAACATCACGTAAGCCAACCACGCCAGCCATATCTTGAAGTTCACAATCACCATTTGCAGCACAAGTTAAACATTCAAGTGGGTGATCAGAAATATAAAGTTCCATCACATTGCGGCGAAGTTTGCCAAGCTTTGCAGTCTGGGTGCGAACAACCATTCCTTCTTCAGCTGGCGTTGTACAAGAAGCTGGTGTTCCCTTGCGCCCATCAATTTCAACTAAACACATGCGACATGAACCAAATGGTTCAAGTGAGTCAGTTGCACAAAGCTTTGGGATTGAGCAGCCAGATTCACCAGCTGCACGCATAATTGATGTTCCAGCTGGAACAGAAACTGGCGAACCATCAATCGTTAAAGTGACGGTCACATCTGAAGTGGACTTTGGGGTACCAAAATCTGGCTCACCAATCCCATCACGGATTGGTGATAAGCCACGAGGATCAGATAACAAGGTCATGTTTAACTCCTGATTCCAAAGTCTGCTGGATATAACTTAAGCGCGCTACGTACTGGAAGTGGAGTTAACCCGCCCATTGCACATAGTGAGCCATCAGTCATAACCTCACAGAGGTCTTCAAGTAATTCAAGGTTTTCGGCTTGGTTTTCACCAGCCACAATTTTGTCGATTACCTCTACCCCTCGGGTTGAGCCGATCCGACAAGGTGTGCACTTGCCACAGGATTCTTCAGCACAGAATTCCATGGCAAACCGAGCTTGGGCTGCCATGTTTACGGTGTCATCAAAAACAACAACACCGCCATGGCCCAGCATGCCGCCAGCTGCAGCAAGTGATTCATAAGCCATCGGCAAATCCCATGAGGTTTTATCTAGGTAAGCGCCAAGTGGTCCACCAATTTGAACAGTCTTGATTGGGCGGCCACTATTAGTGCCACCACCAAAGCCATCAACTAGTTCACCAAGAGTGATCCCAAATCCAGTTTCAACAATTCCACCTTTAGCGATGTTGCCAGCTAATTGGAAAACTTGAGTTCCGCGTGATCGCTCAACACCGATTTCTTGGTAAGCCTTTGCACCATTTGCCATGATCATCGGCACTGCTGCCAAAGTCATCACGTTATTAATAACTGTTGGTTTTCCATACAGGCCACTAAGTGCTGGAATCGGCGGCTTTGGACGAATCATGCCGCGCTTACCTTCAAGGCTTTCAAGCATTGCGGTTTCTTCACCGCAAACATAAGAGCCAGCGCCACTTCGAACTTCAAGATCAAAAGCGAAATGTGAACCACAAACGGATTTACCAAGAACTCCTGCAGCATATGCATTTTTAATTGCTTTATTCAATACTGCAATTGCATGTGGATATTCAGAGCGGCAATAAATTAAACCTTTAGTTGCGCCAACTGCAATACCGGCGATGATCATGCCCTCAACCAAAGTTAATGGGTCACCTTCCATCAACATGCGGTCAGCAAAAGTTCCGCTGTCGCCTTCATCTGCATTACAACAAATATATTTTTGGTCCGCGCTTGCGCCAAGAACTGTTTTCCATTTAATGCCTGCTGGGAATCCGGCGCCGCCACGACCGCGAAGGCCAGATTCTGTTACTTCCTCAACGATTTGTTCTGAAGGAAGTGAAAGGGCTTTTCGCAAACCGATTAAGCCACCATGTGCTTCATAGTCATCAACTGAAACTGGATCAATTATGCCTACGCGAGCAAATGTCACACGTTGCTGTTTTCTAATCCAGTCATATTCATCAACAACACCAATTGATTTCTTGGCTAGCTTTCCATTTAGTAAATCTTTTGCATCACTTGGCTCAACATTGGCATAACCAACTCGACCACCATCTGTTTCAACTTCAACCAGTGGTTCAAGCCAGAACATACCTCGAGATCCGGTACGGATAACTTCTGCGCCGGCTTTAACTAAAGCATCTGCAACTTCGTTAGCGCCGACTGAAAGTGCGGTTGAGTCACCTGGAACAAATACTTTCATCGGGCTTCCTCGTTTGCTTTAGCAATAAGTGATTTTGCTGTGGCTCGAGCAACTGGCTTGCCGTTAACCAGGGCTGCTGGACCTAATGCACAGTTACCTAAGCAGAAAGTCTGCTCCATCTGAATATCGCCCTGCTTGGTGCCTTTATGAACATCAAAACCTTTTTTATGTAGGTCATCGATTAGTTCACGACTGCCGTTGGCCTGGCACGCTTCAGCAACACAAACTTTTACTATGCACTTTGCTGGTGGGGTTGATTTGAAATCACTGTAGAAAGTGAACACTCCATAAACTTCAGCACGAGATACATTACAAACTTTTGCTACAACATCAATTGCTGAATCTGGAACAAAGCCAAGGACCTCTTGAGTCTTTTGCAATGCACGCAGCACCGCAAAATTGTCACCGCGGAACTGTTCAAGTTCGCTAGTTAGGTCATCAACAACGAATTGGGTCACTTTGACTCCCCGATCAGCGCTACTAGTTGTTCTTCTAAGTATTGGTCCCCTACTTGAACTATTTCAAGCGGCAGGTCAAGTAGTTCGGCTGCTTCGTTTGCAGCTTGGGTTAATTCTTCGGTTTGGTGCTGGGCTAACCACATTATGCGCTTGTAAGAATGAAAGTAGTCATCCCGTAGTTCTGGGTATTTTTCAAGTCCCATTTCTTTCATCACGCTTCGACGAAATGACTTAACTAAGTAATCGGTTAGGACAAAAGTTCCAGGTTCTTTGGCAAATTCAGCACGCATTTTTTCAGCTGTGGCAAATACGTCATAACAATGTTCGCCAGCCAAGCGCTCGACTGAATACTTGTCACAAACTTTGTCTAATTCGCCATAAGTTCCACAGTCTGCA
>JBDLPR010000094.1:0-3009 GCA_039800985.1 Actinomycetota bacterium
CACCTGTTTCAGATGCCAACACAACCATGCCGTCATCTGTTTCCCAATAACGACCAGGCCGAAGACCATTTCGATCAAGTACCGAACCAATTACGGTGCCATCTGTAAATGAAACGTTTGCCGGACCATCCCATGGTTCAGTCAATGCTGAATGGAATTGGTAGAACGCGCGAATGTCTGGATCCATTTCGGTGTGGTTTTCCCACGCTTCAGGAATCAGCATTAAAACAGCATGTGGCAATGAGCGGCCGGTTAAGTGAAGTAACTCGATTACTTCATCAAGGGAAGCTGAGTCTGACCCCCCATTTGCACAGACTGGGAAAATCCGACTTAAGTCGCCATCAATAAAAGATGTCTTAAGTTGTGACTCACGCGTTTTCATCCAGTTGCGATTACCTTTAACGGTATTGATTTCACCGTTATGAGCTAGATAGCGATATGGATGTGCCAGTGGCCACGATGGGAAGGTATTTGTTGAGAACCGACTGTGTACTAAGCCAATCGCACTCTTATATTTTTCATCCGATAAATCTGGGAAGAATGGCTCAAGCTGGTTTGTGGTGAGCATGCCTTTATAAACCAAAGTGCGACTTGAAAGTGATGGGAAATAAACTTTTAATTCAAGTTCTGCTCTTTTGCGAAGTACAAAAGCTTTGCGATCTAAAGCGATTCCAGTTTCGCCATTTTCGCCTTCAACAAAAAGTTGTTCAAAATGTGGCATAACTGAAAGTGCAGTTGGACCTACTTCGGCCGTATAAATCGGAACTTCGCGCCAGCCAAGAACTTTTAATTCTTCACGTTTTGCAATCTTTTCAATTTCTGTTTTTGCATTTTCACGCTCTGTTTTATTGGTTGGTAAAAATGCGATACCAACTGCATAACTGCCATCTGCTGGAAGTTTGAAGTCAACTTTTGCTCGAAGGAATTCATCTGGGATTTGCGTAAGAATGCCAGCGCCATCACCTGAGTTAACTTCAGCACCACTTGCGCCTCGGTGATCAAGGTTGCGCAGTGCAGTTAGTGAGTCAGAAACTATTTGATGTGACTTATCGCCATTAAGTCTTACTAGCCAGGCAACGCCGCAAGCATCATGTTCATTACTCGGGTCATACAGACCTTGAGCAGGAACTTGATTTGGTTGAATCATTTTGGCCCCCCGCAAAATTAGGCGGGACTACTTTGGCCCAGAAGAACTTAAGAATTAAAACAATAGCCTACAAAGCTACTTTTTGCGACGGCGGCCGCGTTCTTTTGAGCGTTCAACTTCTTGCGCGCTCGGTTCAGTGACCATGTCTAGCACCCTTGCCATGGCTTGGGTTAGTGCTTCATCGGTCTTAGCTTTGGTGTTTTCAACTTGTTCTGGAATTACTTGGGTAATTTGAGTATCAGATTCAGGTGATACAAAAACCTCATGAAATTCATCTTTAACTTGCTCAATTACTTCAGTTGCCTGAGCCGCAACTTCTTGTTCAGCGCGCCTTGCATCTTTGCGTCGGTCACGGCGATGTGGTGTTTGAATCGCTTGCGTTTGTTCATTGGCAAGCTCGGTTGCTTTAACATTGGCAATTTCAACTTCGGCAACTCTAGTGCGCTCCCGCTTTACTCGGGCAGTTAGCACGCGGCCTTCAAATAGTTCTTCACGTCCTGGATGGCGTTCCCCGGAAAGTATTAAATACATCAATGCACCGGCACCGATGATTAGTGAAGTGAAGACATTGATCCGAATTCCAAGAAATTGATTTGCTTCATCGATTCGCAGGGTTTCAATAGCTCCTCGGGCGCTGCAATAAAGGGCAACGTAAAGTGCAAAGACTCGACCGTGACCCATTGTGAATCGCTTATCTGCCCAAATCACAATAAATGCAATCAATACACAGGCAATTGATTCATAAAGAAATGTTGGGTGAAATACCTCAAATTCTTCATAGCCAACTGGACGGTGCACTGCTGAGATTTCAAGTCCCCACGGCATAGTTGTTGGCCTACCGAATAATTCTTGATTAAACCAGTTACCCCATCGGCCAATAGCTTGAGCTAAAACAATTCCAGGTGCTAAGGCATCAGCAAGTGGTGCAAAGGAAATATTGTTTCGAACAGAGGCAATGTAAACACCAACACCTCCAAGTGCGATCGCACCCCAGATACCAAGCCCACCTTGCCAGATCTGAAGTGCGGCAATGAAACCTTTTCCATTTTCACTGAAGTAAGAAGACCAGTCGGTTAACACGTGATAGATGCGCCCACCGATTACACCAAATGGCACCGCCCACATCGCAATGTCTAGGACTTGATTTTCTAAACCACCGCGTTCAATCCAACGCTTATTGCCAACTCGAATTGCAACACCAATACCAACCAAAATGATTAAGGCATATGCCCTAAGTGGAATTGGACCTAGCCACCAAACACCCTGCGACGGGCTTGGAATGTAGCTAGCTAATGAATGCATAATCGGCTTGGGATCTGTTTCTATTTACTTCGTTGCTGCAGCTTCATCAATTGCTGCTTGCAGAGCAACTGGATCACGCAGAACATCCTGAGTTAACTCAGTGCCGTTTAGGAATGCAGTTGGGGTTGAACTAACACCTTCTTTTGAGAAAGCGTCATAAGAGTTATTTACCCAGCCTTCATATTTCTTTGAAGAAAGACACTCTGTGAAAGTCGCTGAATCTGCCACGCCAGCAATGCCAGCAATTGCCGTTAGATCGCTAATTGAGTATCCGGTGCCCTCATCTAGTGGCTGAGCCTGGAAAATCGTGCGGTGGTATTCAAGACCTTTGCCTTGATCAACTGCACAACCAAAAGCCATTGACGCATAAAGTGATGAATTTGGGTTTCCAGCAGCTGTGTTAAGCGCTTTTAGATTTTCATCAAGAAATATCGTCGGTCGGTATTCCACACGAAGTTTTCCATCAGTTGCCAATTGTTCAATGACCGATCCCACAGCTTCTTCCATCGACTTACAAGCCGGGCATTGGAAGTCTTCCCAAATTTGCAGTTTTGGAATTG
>JBDLPR010000095.1:0-2893 GCA_039800985.1 Actinomycetota bacterium
TCTTGATACTGGACACGATCGCGGTCAGCCTGGCGATTTTGGGCAAGCAAAATTAGCGGAGCTGCATATGAAGCCTGAAGCGAAAGCGCCAAAGTTAAAAACAAAAATGGGAATGGATCCACTCGCAGATTTTCAGGTGCAAAGTAGTTCCAGGTAAGCCATGAGGTAACGCCAAGTGTCATGTAACCAAGGAAGCGCCAAGAACCTAAGAATCTTGCGATTCGCTCACTGATGCGACCGGCAGTTTCATTGTCAACTGTTGGGCGAAGTGATCGACTCCGTACTAATGGTTGGTCCAAACGTGGACCACGTGATTCTTTACGTGCCATTTTTAGACCTCCTCATCTAGTTCTTTGTCGCGCCAGTCTTCTGGCAACATGTGGTCGATAACGTCATCGATAGTTACTGCGCCAATTAGATGGTCATCTTCATCAACAACTGGCAGGGCAACCAAGTTATAAGTTGCAAAGTACCTAGCAACTTGGCTAAGTGGAACACCTGGACCTATTGGCTCTAGTGATGTATCAAGTGCATTAGATACCAAAGTCGATGGGTGTTCGCGAAGTAAGCGCTGTACATGTGCCACGCCAACATACTTACCAGTTGGTGTTTCAAGCGGTGGGCGAACAACATAAACCTGGGAGGCAAGTGCTGGTGAAAGTTCAGGAACTCGCACCATGGCAAGTGCTTCAGCGATTGTTGCATCAGGTGGCAAAATTACTGGTTCAGTTGTCATCATGCCACCAGCCGAGAAGTCATCGTAAGAGAGCAAGCGACGAAGATCTTCAGCGTCGTCTTCATCCATTGCATCAAGAAGTTCTTCTGCTTGAGCCGCTGGCAATTCACTTAGCAAGTCAGCTGCGTCGTCTGGATCCATTTCTTCCAAGACTTCACTGGCTCGATCAAGACCCATCGCTGTCATGATTTCAACGCGATCATCTTCTGGAAGTTCTTCAAAAACATCTGCAAGTTTTTCTAAATCAAGTTCACTTGCAATTTCTAAACGACGCTTCATTGGAAGTTCTTGCAATAAATTCGCCAAGTCAGCCGGGCGCATTTCATCAATAGAAGCTAAGAGTGAATCAGCTGATTGGTTTGCTGATTCCAAAAATAAACCAGTAACTTCATTCCAATCTAGGTTTTCAGTTGCCCCGCGGCGTCCAAAACCAGGGCTGGCATGACGAATGAAAAGACGCGAAATAACCCAATCGCGAGTGCGTTCTTGAGTCATGGCAATGTCTTGAACTGTGGCGCGCTTGCCAGTTGTAGAAACTGAAACATGTCGATCGAGTAATTCAGCAATTACTAATTTTTCACCGGTTCGACGTTCAAATCTGCGCAAGTTAACTACGCCACTTGTGACAACTGCGCCGGCATCAATTGAAGTAATCCTTGACATTGGCACATAAATTTTGCGACGTGGCGCAACTTCGACAACAAAACCCAAAACAGATGGTGCGCGACCTGTTGCGCGGTCTGTTACCAAGACATCACGAATCTTGCCGACTTGATCACCTGCTGGATCAAATACGGCAGTACCAGCCAATCGGGCCAAGTAGATGCGGGTTTGAGTCGTAGTCACTATCCAAATTTACCGCATAGGCTTTGATGCATGACTCCACAAAATCCGCGAATTCGCCGTACAACATTGGCAGTTCCGGGAAGTAATCCACGGATGATTGATAAAGCTCGCTCTTTAGATGTTGATGCATTGTTCCTAGATCTTGAAGATGCGGTATCACCGCTAGCCAAGGAAGAAGCAAGAGCAAATATCATCGCTGAACTGAATAACGGTGGATTCGGTGATCGTATTGTCACTGTGCGAATCAACGGTGTTGATACTCAGTGGGCGCAGGATGACCTTGAAGAAATTATGCGCAGTGCTGGTAAAAGCCTAGATTGCATAATGTTGCCTAAAGTTCGAACGATATGTGACATCCAATGGCTAACTAGCAAATTAGATGAACTTGAAAAAGAAATTGGCAAGCAAGTTGGGTCAACTGGAATCGAAGTTCAAATTGAAGATGCCCTTGGCCTTATTAATGTTGAACAAATAGCAGCAAGTTCAGATCGCATTGAAACCATAATTCTTGGTCCAGGGGATCTAATGGCAAACCTAAACATGAAAACTTTAGAAGTTGGTCAGCAACCAGAAGGTTATGGCGAAGGCGATGCCTATCACTACATTTTGATGAAACTCTTGATTGCGGCAAGAGCATTTGGCAAACAAGTAATTGATGGCCCTTATTTTCAAATTAAAGATCTCGAGGGTCTAAAACTTTCAAGCAATAGAAGCGCCGCCCTTGGTTTTGATGGCAAATGGGTTTTGCATCCAGATCAGATAAATACTGTGAACGAGATTTTTTCACCACGCCAGGCAGATTATGACCGAGCTGAATTAATTTTGGATGCTTATGAATTTCACACTTCAGATGCTGGTGGCAAAAAAGGCGCAGCTATGTTTGCTGGCCAAATGATTGATGAAGCATCACGAAAAATGGCTTTAGTAATTGCTGGTAAAGGTCGCGCGGCTGGGCTAGTGCGAACCCAAACTTTCACGCCAGGAATGTAATGCACGAAGGTAAACCGGGTTCCTTTTTAGCAATATTAAAAAACCGCTTAACTAAAACTGTGATTAGTGGATCAGAAAATCTGAAGGCTATAGATAATCCAGGTCCAGCGATGTTGATTATGAATCACACAACAGTGGTTGATGTCATCGTCACATTAGGTTCGCTACACCAACTTGGCTACACATCAGATGGCCCATGTAATAGTGGGTGCACTCACAAACGACATATTCGCCCAATTGGAACTTCTGATCTCTGGAACTTTAAATTCACTCGCAAACGCGTTAATGGAAGTGGCGTTATTGCAACCGATCAACATGATG
>JBDLPR010000096.1:0-5195 GCA_039800985.1 Actinomycetota bacterium
ATGAAAATCAAATAAATAAAACCCAGATACGCGATGAAGTGGCTACTTTCATTGTTGCCGGGCATGAAACAGTAGCTAGCGCTTTAACTTGGGCAATGCATTTACTTGCAACCCACCACGATGAACAAGTGGCACTGGCCCAAAATCCGCAACGAAGTGAGCAAGTCTTTGCAGAAACTTTGCGCCTTTATCCACCAGCATGGCTAATCACGCGTCGAACCCTTGAAGACATTCAAGTTAATGAAACATTGATTCCAGCAAATTCGCTAGTAATACTTAGTCCTTGGGTCACTCACCGCCATGAATCAATTTGGGATAAACCCACAGAATTTAATTCAGACCGAATGAAAGATGGCACACCACAAGTTGGCTATTTCCCATTTGGAGCCGGTC
The DNA here is from genome assembly GCA_039800985.1 of Actinomycetota bacterium. Lineage (GTDB taxonomy): Bacteria > Actinomycetota > Actinomycetes > S36-B12 > UBA5976 > UBA5976. The sequence goes on from JBDLPR010000096.1 coordinate 394, forward strand.
CAAGACTTTGTATCGGTAAAGATATGGCGCTACTTGAAGGCAAATTGATTTTGGCTGATCTTTTCCAGAATTGGAAAGTTTCACCGCTAACGCATGCGCCAGTTCCGATCGATGCATCCGTCACACTTCGACCAAAACATGGTCTGCCGATGCGAATTACGCTTCGTTAATTATTTTTGAATTAACTTAATTACTTCATCGTGAAGTAGGCCATTTGTGGTCACGACATTTCCTTCAGCAAATGCCGACCCACCTTTAAAGCCAGTTACAGTCCCGCCAGCCTCGATCACGATTGCATTATTTGCAGCCATATCCCATTTACCAAGTTCAGGTTCGGCAGCAATATCAACAGCACCTTCAGCAACTAAAAGGTGTGACCAAAAATCGCCATAAGCACGGGTTCGCCAAACAGAAGACTTTAGGTTATTGAAACCATTGCCATGGTTTTCCCAGCCAACTTCATCTGAGTATGAAAATGATGCATCCGAAAGTTTGTTAACCGCTGAAACTGAGATTGAGCGCACAGTTCCATCTACGTCTTTGGTAAATGCACCGGTGCCTCGCATAGCCCACCATCTGCGCCCAAGTGCCGGACAGCTAACCACACCAATAATCGGATCATCGTTTACTAGAAGAGCAATAAGCGTGCCCCAAACCGGAACACCACGTAGATAATTCTTAGTGCTATCGATTGGATCAAGTACCCAAATGCGATCTGAGTTCTCGTTTTCCAGACCAAATTCTTCACCCAAAATTCCATCGTTTGGAAATTTTGCGTTTATTTTTTCGCGAAGCATGGTTTCAGTTGCTTGATCTGCCTCGGTAACAGGTGTGTTATCCGGTTTTGTTTGAATTCTTAAATCTTGTGCCCGATAACGCGCAAGCGTTATGCGGTCAGCTTCATCTGCCAATTCAAGTGCAAAATCAAGGTCGGACATACCTCAACGCTAGTGGCATAGGCTAGAGCAAGGAAATCAAAACTCTTGAGGGTGAACAATGTTCGGGCGTAAGAAAATTTCAAAGAAGGCGATTAAAGATACTGTTCAATCGACCACTGATTTTTTCACCAAAAACCCTGACAAAATTCAAGCGATCTTGGATGCGTTCCCAAAGAAGTTAACTGCAGCCGGAAAAATTCCTTTTGCTGAACAAATCACAGCTGCTTATTACGCGCTGCGCGATCCAAAGACTCCATTTAAAGTCAAAGCAACTATCGCTGCGGCCCTTGCTTACTTCATCATGCCAGCAGACATAATTCCAGATGTGATTGCTGGATTTGGTTTCACTGACGATTTTGCAGTTTTGCTTCTAGTACTTAAGCGAGTCAGCGGTGCGATCACTGATGAGCATTATGAATCAGCTCGACGGAGACTGCAGGGCGAAGAGGAGTCTTCTTAAAGACTCAAGCCTGGCAACACCTGATTTACCAGCTGCTCCACTTTCAACCCAAGCATCAAGCGCGCAATCCGGCGGTCGCACTCCAGTACTACTGACATGTGTGCAGGCACGTGGACATTCAGTTGTGCCATCGATTAGTTCTGGGAAAGACTCAATAATGTCTTCTGGTTTAACATGCGCTAATCCAAATGAGCGAACTCCCGGTGTATCGATAACCCAACCAGAATCATTTGGCAGTGCTAAAGCCACAGCAGAAGTTGAAGTGTGCTTGCCTCGACCTGTTACATCGTTCACATCGCCAGTTTGACGGTTGGCATCTGGTACCAGGGCGTTAACAATGGTTGATTTACCAACACCTGAATGACCGATAAATACTGTGGTGTGACCATTTAGAACTTTAGAAAGTTCAGCAATGCCATTTCCAGACTTGTTATCGATCAAGATGTGGGGCAAATCCATACCTGCATAAATTGCGAGTAATTCCCCTGGACTTGCTAAGTCAGTTTTTGTGATTATCAGAAAAGGTTTTAATCCACCATGGAATGCGGCAACAAGTGACCTGTCGATTAAACCAATCCGAGGTTCCGGGTTAGTCACGGCTGTAACAATGGCAATCTGATCTGCATTTGCGACAATTACTCGCTCGACAGGATCGGAGTCATCTGCTGTGCGCATTAACTCAGTTTCCCGCGGCAAAATTTCAACAAGTCTTGCCAAGGTATCTGGCTTACCCGATAAGTCGCCAACAAGACGAACTTTGTCGCCGATAGTCACTCCTTTTCGACCAAGCTCCCTTGCCTTGACCGTGACTACGTAAGTTTGCAGGTCGTGGGTAACACCTTCTGGATAAACGCAAGTAATTCGACCGCGATCGATAGCAACAACTTGTCCAACTTGGGCATTTGAAAAATCTGGCCGATCTTTGGATCTGCGACGGGTATTGAATCGACTTGGTCGATCAAAACTCTTTTCGTCGTAACGGGTCACTTAGTTCCCATCGAATCCAGTTGATAAATCACGACTTAAGCCTAGTAGTTAATAAATAAACAAGTTTTGCAGCATATATTGATGGGTCTCAAAAAAGGGGAATAGTTAGACCCCAAACCCCGTTGTAATTCTTATGGCAACTGGCGTAATTACCCGCCCCAAATATGGGGTCACTATAAAAGAGGTAAAGTCAATATCAATGACTAAGTCGCCAGCCCCAGATGCTGATCCAATTGAAGCGGATCTAGCAGAGTTTGAGCAGGATGATTTAGCGCCAAATCCAAAAGTAAGTGCTGCTGAAGTGGCGAAGTTAACTGCAAGATTTGAACAAGATGCACTGCCACTTCTTGATGTGATTTACGCTGGCGCGCTTCGCATGACGAAAAATCCTGCAGATGCTGAAGACTTAGTTCAAGAAACTTTTGCCAAGGCTTATCGTTCATTTAAAACTTTTGAAGAAGGCACAAACCTCAAAGCCTGGTTATTTCGAATTTTGACCAACACCTTCATTAATCAGTATCGAAAGAATCAACGCGGTCCGGCTGTTGATCCAACTGAGCAGATCGAAGATTGGCAGATGGCAAGAGCGGAGCGCCACACTTCAGGTGGCTTGAAGTCTGCTGAAACTGAGGCCCTTGAAAATCTGCCAAATGAAGTTATTTCAAACGCCCTACTTTCAATTCCTGAAGATTTCCGAAACGTCGTTTACATGGCAGATGTCGATGGGTTTTCGTATAAAGAAATAGCCGAAATCATGGAAACACCGGTTGGCACAGTGATGTCACGACTCCACCGAGGTCGCAAACTTCTTCGCGAGCTTCTTGAAGATTATGCCTATGAAAATGGCTTTATCAAGGAGAGGAAATCATGAGCTGCGGCAATCATCATGACACTCCTTGTAGTCAGATTTTAGAAGTTATCTACCTTTACCTAGATAACGAAGACTGCAACATGGAACGAACACTCGTAACTCAGCACTTGATCGAATGTGCTCCATGTAATGAAGAGTTTGGACTTGAGCAGGTTTTAAAGTCTGCCATCCTTAGGTCCTGCCAGCCAGAAGTTGCACCAGTCGCAATTTATGAGCGAATCGTTGCCCAAATTGCAGATATTCAGGTTGAAATTACTCGAGTGCAAAAGCACACCTAATTAGGCCCTATCCTTGGTAGACGAGGTTTTACCAAGGAGTACTAAATGAGCAAGCGCGGCCGCAAAAAGCGTGATCGTAAGAAGAATAAGGCTAACCACGGTCGTCGTCCTAACGCCTAATCTTTAACAAACTTAAAAAAGAGTCTGGAGTATCCAGACTCTTTTTATTTGTAAAGAATTAATTAACTGATCTCAACAATCAGATCGCCTTCTTGAACCACGTCACCTTGGGTTACTGCAAGACGTGAAACGGTCCCAGCAACTTCTGCAATTACCGGAATTTCCATTTTCATAGATTCAAGCAAGACAACTGTGTCGCCAACTGAAATCTGATCACCTTCGGCAACATAAATTTCTATTACGTTTGCCACCATGTCAGCGCGAATTTCAGCCATGGCTTAACGCTAGCCCATAGTGAATTTTTTGGGTGTGTAGGTAGGTTAAATTGCGCACTAACCTATAAGGGTGTCCACAACTTCAACGGAATTGCCAACTCTGGCGCAAACCCGCACGGACTTAACCCCAGATGAAATCACCCGACTTCAGGCGCTGCTAAGTGAGTGGACCTTAATTGCTGACTTAGCATTTGCCGATCTTTTACTTTGGCTACCAACCTGGAATGAAGCTGGATTTGTTGTTGCCGGCCAAATTCGACCAGCAACAGCAAGGTCACATATTCCAGATGATTTAGTTGGTCACTTCGCGCCACGTGGGCGCCACTTTGAATTAGATCGCGCATTTGCATCTGGCTCGATAACTGATGGCGCGCCAACTGAATCACATGCGGTAACCCAAGCTATTCCAGTTAGATTTGGCAACCGCACAATTGCAATCATTGGTCGCTATTCAGGACCATCGCAAACCGGTCGGCTTGAAGAAGTTTATGAAAAATGTGTAACTGACCTACTTAACATGATTGCCCTTGGTGATTTCCCAAGACCTAATGACAATGATCAGGGAACTGGTGGTCGAGGCGGTGCACCACGCGTTGGTGATGGCTTAATGATTCTGAGTGAAAAAGGGCGAATTGAATACGCAAGTCCAAATGCGCGCTCAGCTTTCAGGCGTTTAGGACTTGCGATTGACCTTGAGCAACTGGCACTTTCTGAATTAGTCACCAAACTAAATAAGCGAGGCATCCCTGTTGATGACACGCTAAGTCTGGTTTCACGTGGACGGGTGCAGGCAAGTGCTGAACTTCACTCAGGAAATTCGGCAGTGACACTTAGGTCGATTCCAATTACAACTCGAGGCGAGCATACTTCGAC
>JBDLPR010000097.1:0-6935 GCA_039800985.1 Actinomycetota bacterium
GCATAAGCGCAAACAAATCCAGCAATAATTCCAATCGCAAGCGCTCCACTTGGTGAAACAAATGCACAGGCAGGCGTGATTGCAACTAATCCGGCAATCGCTCCTGATGCTGCGCCAACTGCAGATGGCCGTTCGCCTTGAAGTTGCTGTCCGAATAGCCAACCGATTAGACCAGTACTTGCTGCTACTTGGGTATTTAAAATTGCTAACCCTGCCGTTGCATTTGCACCAAGTGCTGAACCGCCGTTAAATCCAAACCAACCAAACCAAAGAAGTCCTAAACCGATCATTGCAAGTGGAATGTTATGCGGTCTGGTTGAACCGCCTTTCCAACCAAGACGTGGACCAAGCACAACAGCAAGTGCTAAACCTGCTGCACCTGCATTGATGTGAATTGCAGTGCCGCCAGCAAAATCTAAAACACCCAGTGCTGCAAGCCAGCCTGCCCCGCTTGAATCTGTTCCGCCAAAATCAAAGACCCAGTGAGCAACCGGAAAATAAACAACTGTTGACCAAATTGCAACAAATATTGCCCAAGTGAAGAACTTGGTTCGGTCAGCCACTGATCCACTGATTAGTGCAGGTGTTATTACAGCAAACATCAGCTGAAAAGCTGCAAAGGCCAAAAGTGGAATTGGATACGTTGTTCCATTTGCAGCAAGTTCGCCGACTTTACTGCCTAGATTTGAAAAACCAATCTCACCGATGAATGCACTGCCGCTATTTCCAAATGAAACCGCGTAGCCATAAATAACCCACAGTGCAGCAGCGATGCCCATAGAAATAAATGACATCATCATCATGTTCAAGGTGCTTTTTCGTTTCGAAAGGCCACCGTAGAACAGAGCGAGACCTGGGGTCATGATTAAGACCATTGCACTTGCTACTAGAACCCAAGCTGTGTCGCCGGTATTAATTTCCATGATTACTCCTATTTTCAAATCTGAATAAATCTGACGACGCTGTCATTTGTGTTGATTTTTACGGACAATTGTTTCGACACACCGCCAACTAGGTTTCAAAAATGTGAATAATTTGGCCTTTTATTACAAATATGTTTCGGTGATGCATACTTCTTATATGAAGAAAATTGTGGCAATAGTGCTGGGTCTATCACTTGTAATCGGATTAGGGTTTGTCGTTGGGCTTTCCTCAAAAAGCTCTCGGTATCCAGAACCAATCCCAACACTTTCGGCTTGGGTGATGCCACCTTCAATGATTGATCCAAAGAATGAAAAATACACCGAAGTAAACGTTGAAGGCTCAATTGTTCTAGTTGTTAATGATGCTGAAAAATGGAGCGTTGAAATCGCCGATAAAACACTTTTGGAATTTATTCCAGGTGGCGATCAGGGAACTTATGAAACTTATCCAGGTCTAACGGCGCTAGCTATTGGAACAACTAAAGTAATTGCAGTTAGCCCTGATGGCGAAAAATATGAATTCACTGTTTTAATCAAAGATAAAGGTGTCCCACTTTGGGGTCCAGAAGCTCTCGCCGCTCAACTTGCCGTTGAGGTGATCGGAAAGAGTGAACAAGAAGCTATTGAAATTATCAACAATAAAGGTGGTCAAGTTACCTACCGAATTGTTAAGCGTGATGGCGAATCATTCCCAGTGACGATGGATTACCGAATGGATCGAATTAACTTAGAAATTGAAGATGGCATTATTACTAGCGCATCTGTTGGCTAATTAAGCGTTAAGTAATCCGTCAACAAATTGCTTGGCATCAAACGGTGCTAAATCATCTGGGCCTTCACCAAGGCCTACAAGTTTCACTGGAACGCCAAGTTCTTGCTGAATGGCAATCACAATTCCACCTTTAGCCGTGCCATCAAGTTTGGTAAGTACTACTCCAGTTACTGGAACTACTTCAGCAAATACCCTCGCTTGGGCTAAACCATTTTGACCAGTTGTGGCATCAATGACTAAAAGAACTTCATCAATCGATGTTGATTTACTTGCCACGCGATGAACTTTTCCAAGTTCATCCATCAATCCTTGTTTAGTGTGTAATCGCCCAGCGGTGTCAATTAATACAACATCAACTTCATTTTCGATGCCAGTTTTCACTGCCTCAAATGCAACAGATGCTGGATCACTTCCCTCTGCCCCGCGAACCACTGGAACGCCAACGCGATCGCCCCAAGTGATTAATTGTTCAGCGGCTGCTGCACGGAAAGTATCAGCTGCGCCGAGCAAAACATCAAGATCTTGACCAGTTAGCATTCTGGCTAATTTTCCAGTTGTAGTTGTTTTTCCAGTTCCATTGACTCCAACAGTTAAAACAACCGCTGGGGCATCATTTTTACGCTGCACTTTTAGTGATCGATCAAAGTTGCCATCAACTAATTTTGTTAATTCCAGGTTTGCGACATCTTTTAAATTTGCTGCTTGCGTTGAACCCGCCAATTTAACTGCGCTGCGTAATTTCTCAACGATCTCAACTGAGGCTTTAGCTCCAACATCAGCCAGAATCAATTCATCTTCAAGATTGGTCCAATCAGACTCGCTAAGGTCACTTGAATTAAAAAGGTTCTTAAGCGCCCCGCTGATTCCACTTTGTGATTTCGTTAAACGGTCTTTAAGTCGATTAGCTCTTTGATCGGTTGCTTCTGGGATTTCAATTTGTGGCAAAGAAGCCGACTGTGCGATTGGCTCTGCAACTTGATTAAAAGCGGTAACGCGCTTTGGCTTCTTGCGGCTTCTTAGGAAAACCCACACGCCTGCCACTAAAGCGATTGCAATTACTAAGCCAACTATTTGAGTTGAGTTCATTAGTTACCTAATTAATTTGTGGAGCCAGCAAGCGCAGCAGCTTCAGGTGCTTCGTTATCCCGAGTGATGCGCTGACTAATAACCTGCGTAACACCGTCGCCACGCATCGAAACACCATAAAGTGCATCGGCAATTTCCATTGTGCGCTTTTGGTGAGTAATGATCAATAACTGTGAGTCGCGGCGAAGTTCAGCCAGGATTTCAAGCAAACGACCCAGGTTCACATCATCAAGTGCTGCTTCGACTTCGTCAAGAATGTAGAACGGACTTGGACGAGCCTTGAACAGTGCAACTAAGAATGCAACCGCAGTTAGGGATTGTTCACCACCTGACAGAAGTGAGAGTCGTGTGTAAGTTTTGCCTGGTGGGCGAGCTTCAATTTCTACGCCAGTATTTAGCAAGTCATTTGGTTCAGTCAGAATCATTCTGGCTTCACCACCTGGGAATAAGCGCGAGAAGTTACTGCTAAATTCACGTTCGGTATCTTCGTAAGCTTCAGTGAATACTTGCTGTACGCGCTCATCAACATCTTTAATCACACTTAATAAGTCAGCTCGTGACTTACGTAAGTCTTCAAGTTGTTCACCTAAGAACTTGTGACGTTCTTCAAGTGCGGAGAATTCTTCAAGTGCAAGTGGGTTAACACGACCAAGAAGTGCAAGTGAGCGCTCAGCTGCAGCCAAGCGGCTTTCTTGTTGCTTTCGAACATAAGGATAAGGCTGTGGCTCTGGATCGTTTGGATCGATTTCATCACCTGGTGCTGGTGGTGACGGTGGAACCAAAACATCTGGGCCATATTCATTTGCAAGTTCTTCTGGGCCAACACCGAAATCTTCAAGTGCCTTGGTTTCAAGGGCATTGATCCGCATGCGTTGTTCAGCTCTGGCAACTTCATCTTTGTGAACACTGTCAGTGAGTACTTCAAGTTCAGCAGCAAGCTCGCGGATACGACCGCGAACTTTCTTAACTTCTTCTTCTCTGCCTTGACGTTGGTTAACAACTTCTTCACGCTCAAACTGAGCAAGGGCAACTGACTGACCAAGAAGCTCAAGTCCAGATTCAGAAGCAATCACGACTGCTTTAGCTATCTGAGCTTCTCGGCGGCGGCGTTCGCGTAATTCGATTGCGCGGGCACGGGCAGTGCGCTCAAGGTTTGCCGCATGTTCTAGTTGTTCAGCTTGGGTTGAAAGAGCGCGAACTCGTTCTTCGCCTGTACGAACTGTAAGGCGAGCATTCATTTCCGCATTTCGCGTTGCCTCAAGAACTTCAATAAGTTTTTCGCGATGTTCTTCATTTAATTCAGCTTCGTCAATTGATTCATTTTGAGCCGCACTATGACGATTTTCTAGATCAACTAAATTGCGTTGATCATCTTCGCGGGCTTTGCTAGCAGCTGTGATTGCAGCAGAAATGCGATCTGCTTCACCAGTTGCGCTTCTGACAGCTGATTGCAAGTTGCCCAGTTGTTCAGCGATAGCTGCCATGTTGGCATCTGATTCATGCAAACGATCAAGGGCGCTGCCGACTAATTTAAGGGCGTCAGCCTGAGCCTGCGTTGCACTAGCAACTGCAAAACGAGCACGATCAGCGCGATGTCCAGCAGCTTCAAGTTTTTCGCGCGCTTGATCAATGGCAACTTGGATTTCAATCAGGCTTTGAGTTCCGCGAGATCCACCTTGAACAAAACCATTACCAAGTAAATCGCCATCGCGGGTAACAGCGCGCATCGCTGGATTACTTGCAACCACATCGTGCGCTTCTTCAATTGAATCAGTAACAACAACGCGATTTAAAATTCCAGAAAGTGTGGTGCGAAGTGGTGAATCGCAGTTAATTAAATCGATTGCATAGCGTTGCCCTGCGCGAAGCTGTGGCCAGGCGCTTAGATCTGCTGCTTGCTGACCAACAACAACAATCGCTGCCCGGCCAGCATCTTCACGGCGTAATTTACGAACTGCATTTTCAGCAGCACTTGGTGAATCAACGGCAACTGCGTCGGCTGCCGCGCCAAGTGCTGCGGCAACTGCAGTTTCGTAACCAGTTTCAATCTGCATTAAGGCGGCAACTGCGCCAAGAATTCCAGACATTGAATCAGTTGCGGCAAGTAGTGCTGCCCCGCCATCGCGACGTGCCATACCTTGTTCAAGTGCTTCAAAGCGCGCAGCTGCAGCTGCGCGTTCCCGTTCAGCTTCTTGCTCTTCTAAGCGAGCTGCTTCTAATTCATTTTCGGCTTTTGCAAGTGCGCTGGAAGCAAAATCGTGCTGCTCATCTAAGCCAACTTCGCCTTCATCAAGACCAGCAACTTGGCTTTCTAAAGTATTAAATTCGCGAGTAGCGCTTTCGGCGCGTTCGCGAGCCTGGCGAAGTTGTTCTTCAAGTCGTTCAATTTCAGTTGTTCTGGTTTCAACGCGTGATTTTGCAGCGGCAACTTGGCCTGCAATTCTGGCTAAACCTTCGCGGCGATCAGCAATTGCGCGAGTAACTGATTGAAGTCTTGCTTCCTCAGCGGCAAGTGCAGTTTCAGCAGAGGTGCGCTCGTTAATGGTTGCATTTAAAGCCAACCGATCGTTATCAACTTGAGCGGCAAGATCTGCTTCTTGAACCCGAATTGCATGGGCTTCACGATCGATTTCTTCTGGGTCGCGGCCACGCTGAACTTCATCTTCTTCTGTCTCACCTTGGCGTACGCGTTCTTTAGCAAGCGCAAGTGTTGAACGCATACGTTCTTGAAGTGAGCCAAGTTGATAGAAAGCATTTTGAGCACGTTCAACAAGTGGGGCAGATTCTGCAATTTGGTTATCTAGGACAGCTTCGCGAGCACGAGATGCAGTTAATTCACTTTCAACTTCACCGCGGCGTTCACGAAGTGCGGTTTCATCAGCAATTTCTGCCTCTAACGCAACTTTCATTTGCGCAAGATCGTCAGCTAGCAAACGTAATCTGGCATCGCGAACATCTGACTGAATAACGTTTGCTCGCCTTGCCACTTCTGCTTGGCGACCGAGTGGTTTTAACTGGCGACGAAGTTCATTTGTTAAGTCTTCAAGGCGAGTTAAGTTTGCTTCCATCGCTTCAAGTTTGCGAACCGCTTTTTCTTTGCGCTTGCGGTGCTTAAGTACACCTGCAGCTTCTTCGATGTAAGAGCGGCGTTGTTCTGGAGTTGCCAGAAGAATTTCACGAAGCCTGTTCTGGCCAACGATCACGTGCATTTCGCGACCAATACCAGAGTCGCTAAGTAGTTCTTGAATGTCTAATAATCGTGATGGAGTTCCGTTAATTGCATATTCAGAACCACCATTTCTAAACATGGTTCGAGAAATTGTGACTTCGGTGTAGTCAATAGGTAATGCGCCATCGCTGTTATCAATTGTTAGCAACACTTCGGCGCGACCAAGAGGCGCACGACCACTTGAACCAGCGAAAATAACGTCTTCCATTTTCCCGCCACGCAGAGTTTTAGCGCCCTGCTCACCCATAACCCAGGCGATTGCATCGATAACGTTTGATTTACCAGAACCGTTTGGACCAACAACTGCGGTGATACCGCGTTCGAAATTAAGGGTCGTTGAAGAGGCGAACGACTTGAAGCCGCGAATCGTCAGACTCTTTAAATACACGCTCGTCTTTTCGGTTCTTTGTGGTGCGGGAAGCCAAAAATAGTTTACCTATGGGCTTTTTTTCGGTTCCCGCCGAGGTTAGCCATATATAAACGCAATATTGCTTGCAAACCATGGCGCAAAACGCCCTGATATTTCGAAGGATTAACCCTTAGGTTTTGGTTGACACTTTGGACATCGAAAAGATGACCGATTCATAAAGGAATCCCGAACCATCAATCTGCCACAGCGTAAACATGGTTCATCTTCACGGCCATAGGCAGCAAGGCCGCGCTCAAAATAACCACTCTGGCCATTTACATTTACATAAAGTGCATCAAAAGATGTGCCGCCTTGGGCTAATGCTTCACGCATCACATCTGTGGCATGACCCAGCAATTCAAGAGCTTTGGCATTAGTTAATCGGTTTGCTGGGTAAGCCCAGTGCAATTTGGCTCGCCACAGGGATTCATCGGCATAAATATTGCCAACACCGCTAATCAAAGTTTGGTTCAAAAGTGCTCGCTTCACGTCGGTATTGCGCCTGCGCACGTTTTC
>JBDLPR010000098.1:0-3430 GCA_039800985.1 Actinomycetota bacterium
CATAACCCACACGACTGGGCACATGTTCTGCAAAGTTACTTAGCCGATGAAAAACTTCAGGCAAAACTTCGCCAAGGCGCACTTGATCACGCGGCAAAATTTAGCTGGGAAGCAACAACTGAAAAACTTATTGAGGTTTATAAGGAAGCGGTTGATTCAGCAATCGAGCGCAGGCAACTTGCATGATTTCACTAGCAGATCTTCGAAGTTATTTATCTGAAAATAACCTTGAACCGCAAGATATTTCTGATTCGGCTCTAGTTGTAACTGTGCAGGGTAACGCCAAATTAAAAATCAATGTTGCTTTGGCAATCGGTGAGCACACTTTCCGAATCGAATCTTTTGTTGCCAGAAATCCAGATGAAAATCACGAAAACGTTTACAAATGGGTGCTTGAAGAAAACCGCAGACTTTTAAATGTAGCGTTCTGCCTTGATACTTTTGGCGACATTTATTTACGTGGAAGTATGCCAATTGCCAACATAACTATTAATGACGTTGATCAATTGCTTGGTGTTGTGATTGCTGAAAGTGACCGCAGTTTTAATCCCCTTTTGGAACTGGGCTTTAAAAGTGCGATTGAGCGTGAGTGGGCTTGGCGCACAAGTAACGGCATGGATACTGCAAACTTGCAGGCTTTTGCCCACTTATTTAACAACTAAGGCACAATTAACTTATGACTGAATACACCTTAATTTTGGTTCGCCATGGTGAAAGCCAATGGAATGAAAAGAACTTATTCACTGGCTGGGTAGATGTTGATCTAAATGAAAAAGGTTTAGGTGAAGCTAAACGCGCTGGTGAACTACTTAAAGACAAAGGTGTATTGCCAGATGTTCTTCACACATCACTACTTCGCCGGGCAATTAAAACTGCAAACATCGCACTTGATGTAGCTGATCGCCATTGGATTCCAGTAACTAGATCATGGCGATTAAATGAGCGTCATTACGGGGCACTGCAAGGAAAAGACAAAGCCCAAACTCTTGCTGAATTTGGCGAAGAACAATTTATGTTGTGGCGTCGTTCTTATGATGTACCACCACCAGCAATTGCAGCAGATAGCGAATACTCACAAGCAAATGACCCACGTTATGCCGACATTCAATTAAGTGAACTTCCAGCCACCGAATGTTTAGCTGATGTGGTTAAGCGCATGCTTCCTTACTGGGAATCAAATATCGTTCCAGACTTAAAAGCTGGCAAAACCGTGATGATCGCAGCGCACGGTAATTCACTTCGTGCACTTGTTAAACATCTTGATGGAATTAGTGATGATGACATTGCTGGATTAAATATCCCAACCGGTATTCCACTTGTTTACAAACTTGATCAAAACCTAAAGCCAGTGGTTAAAGGTGGCGAATATCTTGATCCAGAAGCTGCTGCTACCGCAGCTGCTGCAGTTGCTAATCAAGGTAAAAAGTAACTAGTCACAAGTTGGCGCAGTTAACTGCACATTCTGTGGTTGCTCAGTATTCATCACCACGTGCCATGGCACAGTAACTTCACCTAAACGCCAACGAACTTTGTTATCCAAAATCGGATATTGAAGTGCTAATTGTTCAACTGCAGCAACAAACCGTTGCCTTGAACCAAATGGAATTAGTCCACTTTGCGAAAGCCAAGCGCGATCAAATGCCTGCAAGAATTCATAAATCTTTTCACCTGGAACATTTCGATGAATTAAAACTTTTGGAAGCCTTGGTGCAAGATCTGAAGGTTTATCAAGGGAACCGATGTGGGTTGAAAATGTGATTGTTTCTGGTTCACTTTGTCCAGAACGCAAACTTACCCAAACACTTCGCCGACCAATTTCATCGCAAGTGCCCTCAACTAAATAGCCATTTGATGCCAAGCGATTTGTCATTGTTTGCCAGGCTTCTAAAACTTCACTTTCGTAATACTGGCGCAAAACATTAAAGGCCCTAATCATGATTGGCTTGCGATTACCAGTTGGGATTTCAAAACCACCGTATTTAAAACTCAAACCAGGTTGTTCGATTGGTTTAGCTTCCTCGACGCGATCTGGATCAATTTCGATCCCAATTACTTCAACATCAGCTCTGACGTGTTTGCGCAATCGATCAAACATTTCTTTTGTTGTTACCGGAAGCGCGCCATAACCAAGATCAACTACCAGCGGAACTTGCGATTTTCTAATTGTTGAACAGACTTGATGCAAAACCCAGCGATCAACTCGGCGCAATCTATTTGGATTTGTTGTGCCACGGGTGATGTCACCAACTGCACCAGACATGATTAACCCTGATTAGTAGCGGCCAGAATTACTTTGCATTTCAGCAATGCGTGGCTTGATATCAGCCAAGTAAATTCCGCAGGCAATTAAGCCAGCAATTCCAGTTAATCCCCAAGCGCCAAACAAATAGTGCGAAACAATGCTGGCAATAATGATTGCGTACCAAGCTTGTTTAGTTAAACGATTTAAAAATGGAAATGCTTCAGCTGGTCGTTTTGGCAGATCAATGATCGCCAAAATCTTGACCACAAAAGAAATCCAACCGGCTGCTTCCCAAACGTAAGCGGAAATCATTTAGCCTGCTGTTTCAACTTGGATGTCAGAAAGCTCGCCTTTGAATTCACCACGGATAGTGAATGTTGCGTCATCGCCTTCGCCTTGAACATCAACAATCACGATCTCGCCTGGTTTCAAATCACCAAAGAGCATCTTTTCGCTCATTGGATCTTCAATCTCACGTTGGATTGTGCGGCGAAGTGGACGGGCACCAAGTACTGGGTCGTAACCCTTCTTGGCTAACAATTGCTTGGCTGCAGTTGTTAGTTCAATTGCCATGTCCTTATCCTTCAAGCGAGCATCAAGACGATCGATCATTAGATCAACGATCTGAACGATTTCATCTTGGCTTAGCTGATGGAAGACAACAATGTCATCGATGCGGTTTAAGAATTCTGGACGGAAGTGCGTCTTTAGTTCGTCCTGAACTTTAGCCTTCATTCGATCGTATGAAGAAGAAACATCTGAACCATCAGCGAAACCTAGGCTGACACCCTTTGCGATGTCGCGAGTTCCAAGGTTTGTGGTCATGATGATCACAGTGTTCTTGAAATCAACAACGCGACCTTGGGCATCAGTTAAACGACCGTCTTCAAGAATTTGAAGAAGTGAGTTAAAGATATCTGGATGTGCTTTTTCAACTTCATCGAATAACACAACGCTAAATGGCTTACGACGAACCTTTTCGGTTAGCTGCCCGCCTTCTTCGTAACCAACAAATCCTGGAGGTGAACCAAATAGACGTGAAACAGTGTGCTTCTCTGAGTATTCAGACATGTCTAGCTGGATTAGTGAATCTTCATCACCGAATAAGAATTCGGCAAGTGTCTTTGATAATTCGGTCTTACCAACACCTGATGGGCCAGCAAAGATAAATGATCCACCTGGACGCTT
>JBDLPR010000099.1:0-6632 GCA_039800985.1 Actinomycetota bacterium
CCAGCCCAGGATCCGCCTGGGTTAGCACCAACTACTAATTAACTTGTAATCTTTGTCAGATGAACGAGACTTGGTTAACGCAAGAGGCATACGACCGCCTTCAGGCTGAACTTGCCCAGCGAAGCGGTGAATTGCGCGAAGAAATTAAAAATCGTATTGCTGCTGCACGCGAAGAAGGCGACCTGAAAGAAAATGGTGGCTACCACGCAGCTCGCGAAGAACAAGGCAAGAACGAAGCACGTATTCGCCAACTAACCAAGATGCTTGAGAATGCTCAAATTGGAACCCCTGATATTCAAGATGGTGTGGTTTCCCAGGGCATGGTTGTCACAGTTCACTTCCCAGACTTGGATGACACCGAAACATTCTTACTTGGCTCACGAGAAGAAGCCGCCCACATCTCAATTGATGTTTACTCTCCAACAAGCCCTCTTGGCGCAGCTGTACTTAACCAGGAAATTGGTGCCGAAGTTAAATACGAAACACCTAATGGCAAAGTGCTTCGAATTAAAATCATCAGCGCAGAAATTTACGCGGGTTAATTAACCTCGGCTATTGGCACTTCTTGACTTAAATGCCCTAACTGATAGCGGGGCAAAAATAGCCAGGATTAAAAATGCATAACCGAATGAAAGTGCAACCGCATGTTGTTCTGGGAAAGAAGTTCCCGGAAATGGAATTGGATTGCCAAATAGATCTCGGGTTGCAAGTGCTAGACAGGAAACTGGATTCCACTGAGCAAATCCTTGAAGCCAACTTGGCATAGTTGCAATTGGCGTGAAAACACTTGACGCAAAAGTTAATGGGAAAATCCAAGCAAGCCCTGCTGTTCCAGCAACTTCAGGACTTGGCATATGCAATCCGATCCAAGCTCCCATCCAAGTTATTGCGTATGCAAAAAGGGCAAGTAAAGCAAAGCCAAGCAAAGTATCAACTGCTGAACCTCTGATGCGCCAGCCGACCGCATACCCAGTAATTGAAAGCATCACAATCACAAGCAAGTTTTGAACAAGCGAAGCAAAAGTGTGACCACTAAGCACAGCACCTGGGCTCATTGGAAGAGATTTGAATCTGTCCATAATTCCTTTGTTTGCATCTTCAGTAATACCAACAGTGATACTTGCGACTGCAAACATTACTGTTTGGGCAAAGATGCCAGGAATTAAGAATTCACGATATGCCTTTGGGTCGCCTCCGTCGCCAAGGTTAATTGCTCCGCCAAATACGAATGCAAAAAGCAAAACAAACATCACAGGCTGAATTAAGGCAAAGAACAAAGTTTCTGGAATGCGTGTGATCTTAATAACGTGGCGTTTTGTTACCGCCAAGCTATCTGAGATAAACCAGCCAAGTGCTGGACGAGGAGTTTGAGAACTCATTATTTCTTTCCTCCCTTGCGGCCACGAGCCGCTGTTTGTTCTTCGACAACCTCTTCTGCGATGTGTCCAGTTAATGACAAGAAAACGTCATCTAAAGTTGGTCGCCTTAGCGATATGTCTTCAATTTCAATTTTTGCTTCATCTAAACGGCGAACTGTTTCAAGGATTGCTTTTGAGCCGCCTGACACAGGAACCAAAACTCGCTTGCTTATTTCATCAATAATCGGCTGACCTGAACCAATAGAGCTAATAGTTTCAACTGCTTTGTTTAGTTGCTGCCCATCAGCCACGATTAATTCAATACGATCGCCACCTACAGAAGCCTTAAGTTCATCAGAAGTGCCTTGCGCAATCACGTTTCCATGATCAAGCACCACAATTTTTGAAGCCAGTTGGTCAGCTTCTTCCAAATACTGAGTTGTTAATAAAACAGTCGTGCCATCTTTAACAAGTTCATTAATAACATCCCACATACCGATTCGGCTTCTAGGATCCAGCCCTGTGGTTGGTTCATCAAGAAATAGAACGGATGGATTTCCAATCAAACTTGCCGCCAAATCTAATCGGCGACGCATGCCACCTGAATAACCTTTAATGCCTCGATCGCCAGCATCAGCTAAGTCAAAGCGTTCGAGTAATTCTGTGGCGCGCTTGGCAGAATCTTTTTTGGATAAGTGAAATAGCCTGCCAAAAAGTTCTAAGTTTTCACGTCCCGTTAAATACTCATCAACAGCTGCATACTGACCGGTTAAACCAATTTCAGTTCTAACTTTTGCCGGATCTTTGGTTACATCGAATCCACCAACTTTTGCAAAACCAGCATCAGGTGTTAGCAGTGTTGCCAAAATGCGAACGGTAGTAGTTTTGCCAGACCCATTTGGTCCAAGTAGGCCAAGTACTGTTCCCTGTTGAACTTCAAAGTTAATTCCATTTAGGGCTTTAACCTGGCCAAAGTGCTTGGTTAACCCATTGACTTCTATTGCAGTGCTCATGATCTCTATTCCTAGTGTTAAGCCATCCAAAACTAGCACTGCCAATTGCTAAATGTACTTTCATAATGTGGTCAGTTTTTCATCCATCGGCGAACGTGCAACGATAGGACAGTGAAACCAGTTTCGATTGAAGACATCTATGAAGCAGCCGAGTTACTTAAACCTGTAATTCGCCAAACCCCATCTATCCCGGCTGGGTGGAGCAAGAAACTTTATAACTTAGATCTTCGCTTCAAGTGTGAAAACTTGCAGCGTGCTGGTTCATTCAAAATTCGTGGCGCTTATAACCGAATTGCCAGACTTTCTGAATCTGATCGTGCAAAAGGTGTGGTTGCCGCAAGTGCTGGTAACCATGCTCAAGGTGTTGCCTTAGCAGCACAACTTCTTGGGATCAAAGCCACAATCTTTATGCCAAATGGTGCTCCCATTCCAAAACTTGAAGCAACCAGAGGGTACGGCGCTGATGTGCACTTCCATGGTTCAACTATTGATGAAGCACTTGAAGCCGCAGGTGAATTTTCTGCCAAGACTGGTGCAATCTTTATTCACCCTTTTGATCACGAACACATCGTTGCTGGACAAGGAACTATGGGTCTTGAAATCTTGGCTCAAAATCCAGATATCAAAACAGCAGTTGTTTGTTTAGGTGGCGGTGGCTTACTTGCCGGTAGCGCACTTGCAATCAAGACACTTCGCCCAGATGTGAAAGTAATTGGTGTGCAAGCTAAAGAAGCTGCTGCCTATCCACCATCACTTGCTGCCGGAAGCCCACAAAAACTTCCAAAGATGGCAACTATGGCAGACGGTATTGCTGTTGGTCGCCCTGGTGACATTCCATTTGAATTAATTAAGAACTACGTCGATGAAGTCCGAGTGGTGAGTGAGGAATCACTATCACGTGCACTGCTATTAACTCTTGAACGGTCAAAGATTATGGCTGAAGCCGCAGGTATTGCAGCTGTTGCAGCCGTGATGGATGACCCAGGTTCATTTGAAGGTCCAGTTGTGGCAAGTATTTCTGGTGGCAACATTGACCCACTACTCCTAACTAAAGTGATGCGTAGTGGACTTGCATACGCAGGCCGCTTCTACACGCTTCAAGTTCGCATCCATGACATGCCAGGTTCACTTGCAAAATTACTAACCGCAGTTGGCAATACTGGGGCAAATGTAATTCACGTTGCTCATAGCCGAATTGACCCAACGCTTGCGGTAAGTGAAGTTGATGTTGACTTAGAACTCGAAACCCGCGGTTTTGAGCATCGTGAAGCAGTCCTGAAGCAGCTATTAGAAGCTGGTTTTGAAGTAATCGACAGTTTCTAGACTGTTCTTTATGCGCCGTCTTGGAAAGTCACTAGCTCGTAAATACTTCCAAGATTTCCCGCGCGAAGTTGCAATCATCACAACTGTTGGGTTTTTTGTCGCCCTTGGCTATGGCGTCGTTGTTCCAATCATTCCGGTATTTGCAAAATCTTTTGGTGTAACTACTCTTGCGGCAACCTCAGTGGTTAGCGTATTTGCTGCAATGCGTCTTGTCGCTGCAACACCTGGTGGGCGATTAGTTAACCACTTCGGGGAACGCATCATGCTTTGGACTGGCCTTAGTGTGGTTGCAATCTCTTCTTTATTGGCAGGTCTTTCACAGACTTTCAGTCAACTGCTTATTTTGCGCGGTATGGGTGGCCTTGGTTCTGTGATGTTTTCGATTTCATCTATGTCGCTATTGATGCGAAGTGTTGAACCAGAAAAACGTGGTCGAGCAAGTGCCACATATCAGGGTGGCTTTTTGCTTGGCAGCCTAACTGGACCAGCTGTTGGTGGATTAATTGTTAACTCAAATATTCGAATGCCATTTTTTATCTACACATTCACCCTTTTATTGGCTATTGCAACAGCTTATTTCGCACTTCCAAAAGGTTTAGGCAAAGCCGTTCACGCTGATCCAGATTCAACAAAAGTTTTCATGCCAGTAAGCGAAGCGATGAAACTTAGAAGTTACTGGGCCGCGCTATTTGCTAACTTTGCAAATGGTTTTTCTTCATTTGGGCTACGGGTTGCCTTGATCCCGCTTTTTGTGATCGAAGTATTAGATGGATCACCAAGTCTTGCTAGCCAGGGATTTTTTGTGGCAGCAATTGTTCAAGCGGCCATGTTAATTCCAGCTGGTCGAATGAGTGATTTTCAAAGTCGAAAGATAGCAATTCTTGTTGGTAGTTTGCTGCTATCTGTCGGCCTCTTCTCTCTGATTGCAAATGAAACCCGCTCTGTTTATTTCTTTGCCATGTCAGCTATGGGCGGTGCTGCTGCATTCTTAACAGCCGGACCAAGTGCAACTATTGGTGACATTGTTGGTGAACGTCGTGGCGGACCAGTTGTTGCTTCGTATCAAATGACTAATGACTTTGGCGCAATCATTGGACCACTAATTCTTGGTGCGCTGCATGATTTAACCGGAAGTTATAAAGAGCCATTTATTTTGGCACTTAGTCTGGTTGCTATTTCAATAGTTGTGACAACTGCAATGCCAGCAACTAAGAAAATTACTGAAAAAGCTTAAGCAATTTCCGGCAGATCGATGCCGGTGTGTGCGTGGCAGTCGTAGCCATTCGGATTCTTAATTAAATACTGCTGATGGTATTCCTCGGCGTACCAGAAAATTTTTCCTTCAGCACTTTCGAGCTGAGTTGTGATCGGACCAAAACCTTTGTTAACAAGTACTTCGTTATAAACCCGAGCTGTTTCTAATGCAACACGCTCTTGTTCGCTATTAGTCCAATAGATGGCACTTCGATATTGGGTGCCAATGTCATTGCCTTGACGATTGCCTTGAGTTGGATCGTGATTTTCCCAAAAGATTTTTAGGATGTGATAAACCGAAGTTTTCGAAGGATCGAATACAACGCGGACAGTTTCCGCATGACCAGTAGTGCTTGTTTTAACTTCTGGATAAAGCGGATCTTCACTATGGCCACCCATGTAACCAACTGCAGTGCAGATGACGCCAGGTGCAACCCACAATTTCTTTTCGGCACCCCAAAAACAACCCATACCTAAGTAGATTGATTCGGTTCCATCAGGAAATGGACCACGGATGTCATTTCCAAAGATTAAATGTATTTCGCTCACGTACCCCTGGTCGGATTCGAACCGACACTGTAACGATTTTAAGTCGTTTGTCTCTGCCATTGGACTACAGGGGCAAGACCTCTAGATTATTAGACGATTTCTATTTCGCTAAATCGCGGGCGATCCCATCCAAAATATCGCGCTCAGAGACAACAACTTCGGATATTCCAGTCTTTTGCATTATTCGATCAAGCACCAATGCCCCGCCGCCAATGACATCTATTCGACCTGGATGCATTGAACCGATCTCACTGCGTTTGGCTCTTGTCATTGCAAGTAGTTCGGTAGCAATCCGATGAACTTCATCAGCTGAGATTCGGCTTCCATGAATCACATCTGCTTTATAAGCCTTAAGTCCAAGAGAAATTGCAGCAACAGTCGTTACTGAGCCAGCTAAACCAATCAGGCTTTTTGCTTTACTTAAATCAACCACTTTGGCTGCATCATCAATCGCCTGATCAATATCTTTTGTTGCCAAAACTATTTGCTCAGACGTTGCTGGGTCACCAGTTAAGTGACGTTCGGTCATGCGAACACATCCAACATTTGTGCTTAAAGCCTGCTCTGGTGCAGTTGTTCCAAGAACGAATTCAGTTGAACCCCCGCCAATATCAACAACAAGATAAGGGGCTTCTGGTGGATTACTCTCGTTAACTAGATCAGAAGTTGCACCTAAAAATGAAAGTCTGGCTTCTTCATCGCCACTAATTACAGTTGGCTCGATACCAAGTCTGGATTTGATTCCCGCCACAAATACATTCCTATTTGAAACATCGCGGCTGGCACTAGTAGCAACAAACTTGACTCTCTGTGGTTTATGTTCATCGTTTAATTTGGCGTATTCATCAGTTGCGGCAAAAGTGCGCTCTAGGGCAGCGCTTGAGAATTCACCTGTTTTATCAACGCCTTCACCGAGGCGAACGATTATCATCTGGCGAACAATTTCAGTTAACTTACCGCCTTCAATATCAGCGATAAGTAGGCGGATTGAATTTGTTCCACAATCAATTGCTGCAACGAGCATTTAAGACAACTCTTCTTTCCAGCATGGTCCTGCTTGTGACCAATCTTTTAACATGGCAAGTGCCTTATCCCCTAGTGGATTTACACCTGGGCCAACAGCAAGAGCATGCGC
>JBDLPR010000100.1:0-2625 GCA_039800985.1 Actinomycetota bacterium
CACTTGGTCATCTCGGTTCGCACTACCAAGCATCGCCCCAACTTTTTCACCCGCTTTAACTGTTACTTCCCCAATGGTCGTATCAGCAGTTGCAGTGCGTTCAAAAAGATGAAGTGGCGAATCAAAGCGCAGCATTTCTTCAAGCGCGGTGGCACTTAGTTCACGCGGGTTAGCTGCAAGTTTTGCCAATTGGTCTGGGTGATTAAAAAGTGCAACCATGCCATTTCCAAAACCATTAACTGAAGCTTCGTGTCCAGCGTTTAATAGAAGAACGCACATTGCAATTAATTCATGTTCATTTAATTTTTCGCCTTGCTCTTCAACTTCAACAAGTGCGGTGATTAAATCGTCTTTTGGATTAACTCGCCGTTCTTTTGCTAATTTGGCAATGTACTGGCTAAATTCAAAGCCAGCTTTTTGTGCGGCAAGTTCAATTTCTTTTGTCGTGCCAAATTCATACATTTTCACAATGTCTTGAGACCAACGGCGCAGGTCAGGCGCTGCATCCCGCGGAACGCCTAATAGATCTGCAATAACTAAAACCGGCAGTGGTTCAGCGTAATCAGCAAGCACATCAAAGTGACCATTGGTGGCAATCTTTTCTTCGGCTTTAGCTAGAAGTTCTTGGCATAGCTGCTCAACATTTGGTCGCATCGATTCGATTCGCCCAGGTGTGAATGCTTTTTGAACAAGTGCTCTAAGTCTTGTGTGTTTTGGTGGTTCGCTATCCAAAATTGAATCTGAATGAAGCCAGTTAAAAACTTCCCACTCACTTTGCGGAAGGTGATCTTGATAGATACGGCCCAATGTTCTTGTGCGTAATGTCGAATTTGCTAACTCGTATGTTGGGGCTAGCCATAAATTAAGTCGATCGCTCCAAAGTAATTTGTTTGGTTTACGCAGCTCAACAAAAAAGTCATAAGGATTAATAACAAGTTGTGGATCTTGAAGATCGAAATCATCAACAACTGACATGACTATTTTTCAGTTTCTTTATATCCGATTGGCTTAATTGGAAGTGTTATCAAAAATAAGAATGCAACAAATCCAAAAATCACAGTGCTGACTTCTCGACCGGTGGTTATTAGTCCAGGTGCGCCATAAATAGACATTGCAGTGATCGCATTAATACCAATCAGTGCCAGGGCAGCTCTTTGGAAAGCTTTGTCTTCGACGTGACGGGAAGTCGTTGATAGCAAAACCGAAAGCGTGATGAGCAGTAAGCCAATTAAGCGCGCGAACCAAACTTCACTTACCGTTGATCCCAAGCCATGAAAATCCAATCCAGTTTCTGGGATCGCAAGCAACAGTGCCCCTGCAATAAAGGTTCCGACAGCATCAAGAGCCATAACGAGGCGGGTGTAGCGATATCTGGAATTGCGCATATTGGTAAGTGTAGATAAACGCGCCGTTCCTGCAAGGCGCTGGGTTCACAAATATGCGGGTCTGGCAACATGAAGTTATGCAGATCGCGCAATTACTTGAAGAAAACTATGGCTTAACTGGAGAAATTACCCAGCTGCCTGGCGAACGTGATCTGAACTACAAGATATCAGGCATAAATGGTGAATTTATTTTTAAAGTTCACAATGCATCTGAGCAAGAATTCATTGAACTGCAGCAAGAAGTATTACAACGTCTTACTTTAGTTACTGCGCTAAATGAGCCAAGACCAGTTAAAACAGTTAACGGTGAATTGATTATTAATTTGCCGGACAACAAAATTGGTCGACTTCTAACTTGGGCTGACGGGAAGCTTTATTCGCAGAATAAGCCAACTTCAGATTTAAAGGTCTCTTTAGGTAGTGCTGTTGCTCTAGTTGATCGTGAACTTGCTGATTTTGATGTGACAAATTACTTAGAAATTCTAAATCGGCCATTTGGATGGAACGTAAGTCAAAGTTCGCACTTAGTCGAAAAAATAAATTTGATTGCCGACGCCAAATTACAAAGTGA
Organism: Actinomycetota bacterium; assembly: GCA_039800985.1. Classification (GTDB taxonomy): domain Bacteria; phylum Actinomycetota; class Actinomycetes; order S36-B12; family UBA5976; genus UBA5976. The sequence continues at coordinate 1,957 of JBDLPR010000100.1, forward strand.
AGTTAGAGAAGTTTTTGACTTAGCAACTAGTCATCTGCTTATTAAATTAGGCAAACTTCCAAATCAACTTATTCACAATGATGCAAATGACAACAACATTGTTGTTATGAATAACAAAGTTTCTTCACTAATTGACTTTGGTGACGTTATTTATGCACCGCGGATAGCTGGATTAGCTGTTGCTTGTGCCTACGCAATTGAAAATTTAGAAGATCCGATTTACGACTTGTTGCCAGTTGTACGTGGCTATCACTTAGTAAGTCCACTTAACCAAGATGAATTAGAAATTTTATTTGGGCTAATCAAACTTCGAATAGCAACAAGTATTGTGATGGCAGCTATTCAAAGTGCAGCAGATCCAACAAACGATTACTTACTTGTCAGTCAAAATCATTTCCAAAAATTAATTGAAGTTTTAAATTCAACCGATCCAAATTTGGCTATGTATCGCTTCCGTAGCATTTGCGGCTTTGAAGCAAATCCAAATAGTCGACTAATTCGCCAGTACCTGCAAAGTGGCAAAGCAACTATTGCTGATGTGACGATGCCACCACTTCGTAATGCCAAAAAGATTTGGCTGGACTGGTCAGCGGACAATCCAAATATCCCAAGACAGACTGAGCAAATTTTCGCGCTCATGAATGAGGCTGGAGCTGACCTTGCAATCGG
>JBDLPR010000101.1:0-3099 GCA_039800985.1 Actinomycetota bacterium
AAGTTTTTGGGCTGGCGTAATTGAAATTGTGTCTTGATCGCTAGATACTTCAACTTTTGCGCCAAGCTTTGACAACTCTTTAACGATTACATTCATGCGATCAGATTCTTTAAATTTCAAAATGCGCGCTGATGTAAGTTCGGTCTTTCCTTGAGCCACTGACGCAAGGGCTGCCAAAGTTAATGACATGTCGGGCATCTTGCTTAAATCAGCTTGGCACCCCGCTAAACGATTACCAGTTTTGAGAGATGACTTGATTCCCCCATCAATAAATTCAATTTCGGCGCCCATTTTTTCAAGTGCGAATACCATCGCTACATCACCTTGAATTGTTTCTTTGGTGATATTTGGAATAAAAACGGGCTTGCCAGTTAACACTGCTGCTGCCAAAAAGTAATTGGCACTCATGATATCTGGTTCAACTTGGTATTGCTTGGCTTGGTATCCATCTCCAGCAATTTCAAAAACCAAATTATTCTCAACTTCGGTTATCGAAATACTTGATCCAAAACTTTGCATCACATTAACGCTCATAGTTATGAATGGAATTGAGACCGGGTTAAGCGCTGTGAGTCTTGTTGCCTTGCCAGTTGCGCCAAGAGCCATTAATAGTCCACTGACAAATTGCCCTGACTTACTGGCATCAACAGTTAATTCGCTGGGGATAATTGGCGTGCCAACTATTTTGCGAATATGACCTTGGTCAATAACAGTTTTCCCACAAACTTCAAGAACTTCAATCAGCCCATCCATTGGACGTTCCAAAAGTCTTGTTGTTCCGGTAAGAGTTAAATCTTGGTCAGTTAGCAAAGCAAGAGCTGCAATGAACCGCATTGTCGTACCTGAAGCGTTGCAATCCAAAACTTTTCCAGTGGGATTTATTTCACCTGTGCCAATTAATTTGGTGGTGCTTTCTTCGACATCTACTTTCACACCAAGTTCAGTTATGCAATTAGAAATGGCCTGGGTGTCATCACAGACCGGCGTATTAATTATCTGGCTACTGCCTTTGGCAAGTGCGCCGCAAACTAAGGCACGTGCTGCGATACTTCTAGAACCTGGAACTTTTGGGACAAAACCAAGGGAATTGTGGCCAGTCACCTAAGTCCCCTTTTCTGCATTTATACATGTCAATTATCGATTAAACACTCGGCAAATCCATAATTTGCGGCAAATACCGCATATCTAACCAAAGTTACTTAATCTAAAAATATGAAAACTATTTCAATTCCTGGACTTCGCCGATTTAACTTAATTGCTGGTGTAGTCCACTTACTTCAAATGATTGCTGTATTGGCGCTTTCGAATGACTTCAGTCTGCCAGTAAATGCAACTTACATGGCTGGTCCACCTGGAACTATCTATTCAGATCCAGTAATTATTTTCGATACCCCAATCGGTTTATCTGTTGCACTATTTCTTGGATTATCTGCTCTTGCGCACTTTATTGTGATTAGTCCAAAGTTCTTTGATCGATACAGCAACGGATTGAAACAAAGACACAACTACTTCCGCTGGGTTGAATACTCAATAAGTTCTTCGGTGATGATTGTGCTAATCGCTCAAATCACCGGCATTTCAGATGTGACCGCCTTGCTTGCAATTTTTGGTGTCAACGCATCAATGATCTTGTTCGGTTGGTTGCAAGAGAAATACGAACAACCAGGTAACGGCGGATGGCTTCCATATATCTTTGGATGTATTGCTGGAGCTGTTCCATGGCTTGCAGTTTTGATTTATGTAATTGCTCCAAATAATCCTTCTGATGCGTCTCCACCAGGATTTGTTTACGGAATTATTGTGACTATATTTTTACTATTTAATTCATTTGCTTGGGTTCAATACAAGCAATACCAGGCAAAAGGTAAATGGGCAGATTACTTATACGGTGAACGTATTTATATCGTGCTTAGTCTTGTGGCTAAGTCACTACTTGCCTGGCAGATCTTTGCCAACACATTAATCCCGCAGTAATTAATTGGATTGCGCCTTTGCCGCTTTTTCGATATTTCTAATCATCGTTGGAAATACTAAAAAGTGGAAAGGCGCAATCACATACCAATAAAGATTTCCAAATAATCCTTTTGGAATAAAAGTTGCGGTTTGTTTTAATTGAATAACACCTGGTTTAGTTGTTGGGATTAATTCAAATTCTAGCCAAGCTTCGCCGGGGAGTTTCATTTCAGCATTTAGTCGCAGGTACCGGCCATGATCAATTTCTTCAACGCGCCAAAAATCTAAACTTTCACCAGCACGAAGTTTTAGTGGGTCGCGACGTCCTCGTCTGAGCCCAGCACCTCCGACTGCTGTGTCCATTAATCCGCGAATGGACCAAAGTAAGTCAGCCCCATACCAACCAGTCTGACCACCGATTGCTTCAATTTGTGCCCAGATTTTTTGCGGTGATGCACTGGAATCAATAGTTCTTACATCTCTAAAAGTTGCAACGCCTGCCCAGTCAGGATCTGTTGAAAGTTTGCTCCAGGGTGAATTTGATCCCATGGCATCAGACCACCTGGTATCTACCTGAGCGTTATTAACTTTACTTAGTGCAAGTTCGATCGCTGTTGTGACTGGCAAAGTTCCACCAGGTGGTGGTGCGATTATTTCCGAAATGTCTTTTTTCGGGTCAGCTACTACTTCGCTAATTAATGACTCAACCAAGTTTTTAGCAAGAGATCTTGGAAGCGGAGTAACAAAGCCAATCCAGTGGCTTGCAAGTGTTGGGGTTAGTACGGGGATGCTGATGATGATTCGTCGAGAAAGATTTGAGGCTTTTGCAAATTCTTGCATCAACTGGGCATAAGTAAGTGTGTCTGGACCGCCGATATCAAAAATTCCACTAACTGGATTTTCCAGAAGCGAGCATTTCTTCAAATACCAAAGCACATCTCTAACAGCAATCGGATGGGTCAGATTGTTAATCCACTTAGGTGTTGTCATGATCGGTAAGCGATGAGTTAAATGACGCAGCATTTCAAATGATGCCGAACCTGAGCCCAAAACCATTCCAGCTCGAAGTTCAATTAAAGGAATCCCTGAATCGCGTAATGCTTGCCCCACTTGAGTACGTGAACTTAAGTGTTTACTTTGAGCGGT
>JBDLPR010000102.1:0-4892 GCA_039800985.1 Actinomycetota bacterium
TTCCAACTTTGCCTTTGCCAGATTGCTTGGCTAACCAAACTTCAACGAAGTTTGCGGCAACTGAAAGTTGATCGTGTTCAGTGTGAGGCTTGATGGTGATGCGGCGCATCGGTCTATACGGCTGCCCATGACGGCCTTCAGGTAAAAAGAAAGTATCCAGAATGTGCTGGGCAACATCTTGGTAAGGGAAAGCAGCAAGTGCACGGCGCATATGTCCGCCTTGGTCGCCATCTTGCAATCTGCGAGCTACGACAGTTTCTAATGCAGTTCCAGAAACAACGCCTAGTTGACCTTCACTAGAAACTGCATAAGCAAGTTGCCATGAAGAAACAGCAGCGCCCATGCCACCTTGAATAATCGGGGGTAAGCCCAGTTGATTCATAACTGCTCCAGGTAACTAAAGGTTTTTGGTCGTAACCTACGCTAGCGTAAACTACGCAACCGTAGGTTGTCACAATTTCGGGCAAAAACGCCCAAGTTAAGCAGTTTTTTCGGGCTCTTTGGCTTCTAGTTTTCGCACACTTGGGAAAGCCAGAACTGCTAAAACCGTTATGCCAATGACTACCCCTAAGGTCACCAGAGTCTGGCTTACCCCAAAACGCTCAGCAGCCGGTCCGGCTAAAACCAGTCCCAGTGGCGCTAAAGCCAGTGATCCAAAAGCGTCGTAAGAACTAACTCGCGAGAGCGATTCACGTGGAATGTGTGTTTGCAAAGCGGTCTGCCACAGAATCATAAATAGATCCATGCCAATTCCACATAAGAATGCAGTGAACATAATAATCAAAATGTTGTTTGTTAACCCCATCGTGACAATAAATAGCACCATTGCAGCTTGCGCACCCATGCCAAGTATTAGTGGATGTTTTGGTCTAACTCGCATTGCAACTAATACGCCAACAGCCATACCAATTGAAAGTGATGCGAGCACCCATGACCACGGTCTTGGACCATCAAGATTTAATTTTGCGTTGTAGGGACCAAGAACTGCAAAGACCGATTCAATACCCATCGCAATGATGGTGTAGCTAAGCACGACAATAACTACCCATTTCCTGGAAGAAAATTCGCGCCAGCCATGAACTAAATCATCATAAACAGATGGTGAGTGCTCATTTGATTCTCGCTGTTTACCAAATTTTCTTAATCGCAAAACCAATAACCCAGCAACTAAAAATGTAAATCCATCAATCAAGATTGCTAAACCTGAACCCAAGAATGCAACCATCGCACCACCAGCGACAATACCAACGATGTTCATAAAGTTTGCGCCGAAGCTAACCACTGAATTTGCTTGTTGCAACTTTTCTTCCGGGACAACTTCTGGGGTAATTCCCATGAATGCCGGCCACCAAAGAGCGTTTAAAGTTCCTGCGACAAATGAAATAAAAATTAATTTAGTTACGCTCTGTTGGTCAGTTAAGAAAAGAATCCCGCTGGTGATGATAAAAATACTTAACAAAATGTCGGATGCACCAACAATTAATGCGCGCGGGAATCGATCAGCAACAACGCCACCAACCAACATAAATAGCACTAGTGGAAAAAATAACGCGCCTTGAACTTTACTTAAGTCACTTGCTGTTGCTCCAGGTAAACCAAGAACACCAAAAGCTAACGCAACAGGTTGTAACCCGTTCCCAAAATTGGAAACTACGCGAGCAATAATTAAGCGCCTAAATGGCTTAATTACCCAAAGCTCTTTAAAGTCTTGCCAAATATTGTTTTTCATAAATTACTAACTAGCGAGTTAGCAAACTCGCTTTCGGATCATTTACCCAATCAATCACGCCTTGCCATGGACCCCAGGCTGGCTGGTCATCTGGTGACATATGGCCACCACCTTGATAAATGATTGTTGGAATATCTAATGGCGTTCCAAATGTTTCTTTCAGACCTTTTGGTAACCACGGGTCAACATCGCCACCTATTAATAAGGTGACTTTTGCAGCCTGCCTAATAGCCTGACCAACTTTTGAATTAGCCAAATCGACTTGGAAAGTTGAAGCTTCATCGCACAAAGCAGGATCTGGTGGGGCAACCATAAGTACCCGGCTGACATCATTTGGCGCTTTACCTTGCATGGCCAAGTTGATCCAGGTTAAGCAGCCTAGAGAATGGGTGACCACAACTAATTCGTTTTGGTTAACTTCTGCCAGTAATTCAAGTTCCCTAGTAACAACTTCGAGCCAGTCGGAAAGGACAGGGAACTGGGTATTTGGAAGCTGTGGGTAAGCAACCACATGACCTTGCTGGCGAAGACTTGCTGCCAAGCGACGATGCCAGTGCCCAGCCGGGCGATCATTACCCCAGCCGTGGATGATTAGAACTCTCTTGGCACTCACAAGTAATGACTTTAGCAGCGACAGTATTTATAAAAGACCCGTAAAATCTTCGTATGACGCAGTACCAAATCACTTACTGGCAAGACTTACCTTCGATGGTGGTAGCCAAACTTGGTGAGGAAACTGTGAAAGTTCAATTAGCCCAACGTCTCCAAGAGGCAATTGATGAAGCAGCAATGCGCTTAGGCGCATCAGATTCTGACGCGTACTTAGCTGGTTGGCGCAGAAGTGATTGGCTTGAAGCTGATGGCGAACCAACAACAGTTGCTGAGCAAATTAGCGCTGAACTTGAAAATGAATTTACCGAAGACAAAATTGCAGAATTTTTAGATCAACTAAATAGTTAGGAAAGACCATGGCAAACCTTTATGAATGGCTTGATGCCGGTAACACCCTGGTTGGTGATGGTGCCATGGGTACTGCGCTACAAAACCTAGGTCTAACAGATGGCGGCGCACCTGAACTATGGAATGTGGAATACCCAGATCGTGTTGCTTCAGTACTTGATGGTTACGCAGCAGCTGGCGCGAATGCACTAACTACAAATACTTTCGGTGGCACTCGTCCACGACTTGTGATGCATAATCTTGAAGATCGCGTATTTGAATTAAACAAAGCCGGCGCTGAAGTTGCCCGCAAAGTTGCCGATAACTACAAAGACGTTTTTGTCTTTGGTGACATTGGCCCAAGTGGTGAACTAATGGAGCCAATGGGAACCCTAACCCATGACAGTGCAAAAGAAATTTTTGCCGAACAAATTAAAGGTTTAGTTGCTGGTGGGGTAGATGCAATCTTGATTGAAACTATGAGCGATCTTGAAGAAGTTCGCGCAGCAGTTGATGCGGCACATGAAGTCGCACCTGGCATGCCAATTGTTGCCACTTTAAGTTTTGATACCAACCTTCGCACCATGATGGGTGTTAAACCTGCTCAAGCCATTACAGAAATAGGTGCAATGGGCGTTCGCCTAGTTGGTGCTAACTGTGGTCGTGGAACTGATGAGATGCGCGTAATTGCAAAAGACTTAGTTGAAGCTGCGCCAAGTGGTGTTTATGTATTTGTGCAATCAAATGCAGGTTTGCCGCAACTAGTTGGTGGTGAATTCATTTACACCGGCACACCTGCTGAAATGGGCGAGTTTGCTAGCGAAATGAAAGCACTTGGCATCAAGGCAATTGGCACCTGCTGTGGTTCAAATAACGAACACACTGCAGCCATTGCAAAAGTGCTTAAGTAATTCTTAAGGCAATTTCTTGAGCGAAACATTTGATCACGATGATGATTCGCACCGTGACGCCCTAGGTCCTGGTGAGTTTTATCCAGTTGTTGGCGTTGGTCCACATCCAAAACCTTGGCCAACTGAAAATCATTTCGATCCAGAATTATTAGAGTTTGGCGATCGACGAAATGTTGTTGATAAATACCGCTATTGGACTGTTGAAGCAATTGTTGCCGATCTAGACACATCCCGAAGCAAACTTCACATTGCTATTGAAAACTGGCAACACGATTTAAATATCGGTTCGATTGTTAGAACTTCAAATGCATTTAATGTGGCCGGGGTTCACATAGTTGGTAAGCGTGGTTGGAATAGACGCGGGGCAATGGTTACTGACCGATATTTACATCTTTTCCATCATCCAACAGTTGATGACTTCAAAACTTGGTCTGTTGAAAATAGTGTCCCGATTATCGGAATTGATAATGTGCCGGGTTGTCAGAACTTAGAAGAAGCAGCGTTGCCTGAATCTTGTGTGCTTTATTTTGGTCAAGAAGGCCCAGGTATGTCTGAAGAAGGATTGGCTGCTTGCACGCAAATACTTGGAATTACTCAGCTTGGTTCAACTAGATCTATGAATGCATCAGCGGCCGGCGCTATTGCTATTTATGCTTGGGCAATGCAACATCTGCACAATAAATAAGATTTACTTTTGCGATTTATATCGCACAGCCAACCGTTAAATTCCCTTACTTATTAGGGTAATCTGCAAATACCACTTGTGATTACGACGGAGTAATAATGGGCGACTCAATGGCACTTCGCTTAGGCGTTGGCTTAGCAATTTCAATTGTCCTTTTAGGTTTTTCAGCAAAACGCCTATGGTTTTTAATTTCTCTTGTCAGAAGTGGTCAGCCAGCAGTTGGTCGTACTGCTGAACGTAAAAAGCGCGTAACCGCAGAAGTTACTGAGGTACTTGGTCAAAAGAAATTACTTGCTTGGACTATTCCAGGTATTGCACACGTTTTTGCATTCTGGGGATTCATAGTTCTAGGTCTAACAATCGTTGAAGCCTTTGGCGCCCTATTTAATCCTGAGTTTGCAGTTCCTGTTATTGGCCGCTTACCGCTTGTTGGTTTCTTAGAAGATTTGTTCGGCGTACTTGTTGTGGTTGGCATAGGCATGTTTGCGTTAATTCGCGTATTTAAATCACCTGCAAAGTACGGTCGCGAGAGCCGTTTCTATGGATCACACACAGGTGCTGCTTGGTTAGTGCTTTTCATGATCTTCAATGTGATCTGGACATTATTTTTATACCGCGGCGCTCAATA
>JBDLPR010000103.1:0-15284 GCA_039800985.1 Actinomycetota bacterium
TGAGCCAAGCCATAATCTCTGGGGTTCTAAAACCTGGCGACCAACTTCCGGTTGAAGCTGAACTAGCTTCTCAACTAAACGTTGCTCAGATGACTTTGCGGCAAGCGCTTTCAATCTTGCGCGACCTTGGCTACATCGAAACTGTTCGAGGGCGAAATGGTGGCTCGTTTGTGGCCGAAGTTCCTGTTCCACTATTTCGGCAGCATCACGAACAACTTCCAACAAAAAAAGATATTAATGAATTGATTGATTATCAAACTGCAATTGGAAATCAAGTTGCAGTAATAGCTGCCCAGAGAGCTGATGAAAAGGACTTGGAGAGAATTAAAGGCTACTTGGATGTATGCATGGCTGACTCAAGCAATACCGCCACACACTGGTTGTTCGACAATGCATTTCACACAGCAATAGCTGAATCAACTAAATCAATTCGACTTATCAAAGAGACAATTTCGATCGAGCATGAATACATGCAAACGTATGTTCTTTTGGAAGTTGAAAATGAAATAGAAACCACTCCGCATCATCTTGAACATGTCGAAATTTATGAGGCTATTGCATCTGGTGATACTGAGCGTGCTTGGGAAGCTTCAAATAACCACATATCCTCGCTACATAAATTCATGACCAACAATCTGCAAAGAATTATGGGAAATTAAATAAAAAACCCGCCTAAATAGGCGGGTTTTTTATTTTGATCTAATTAAAGAACTTGGGCATCTTCGGCTAAAACGCGCACGCTGTTGTTATCAACGGCAAGGAAACCACCACTGATTGAAACCTGGATTTTGTCTCCATCGGTTCCTTCAACGCGAACAACGCCGTCGACTAAAAGCGAAAGCAACGGTTCGTGACCAGCAAGAATGCCGATTTCACCTTCAGTTGTTTTAGCAATTAGTGATTTTGCTTCACCTGACCAAATATTCCGATCAACTGAAACTACGGCTACGTTCAGGTTTGCCATTTAAATTAGCCCTTTAGTTTCTTGGCGTTAGCTTCAACATCATCGATGCCACCACACATGAAGAATGCTTGTTCTGGCAAGTGATCGTATTCGCCTTCAGTTAGCTTCTTGAATGAGGCAACTGTTTCTTCAACTGGCACGAAGGAGCCCTTCTGGCCAGTGAATGCTTCAGCTACGAACATATTCTGTGACAAGAAACGTTCAATACGGCGAGCGCGGTTTACTAGGATCTTGTCTTCTTCAGAAAGTTCATCGATACCAAGGATCGCGATGATGTCTTGAAGTTCTTTGTTACGCTGCAAGATTTCCTTAACGCGAGCAGCCACTGCGTAGTGTTCTGCACCAACGTAACGGGCATCAAGAATGCGTGATGTTGAGTCAAGTGGATCCACAGCTGGGTAAATACCCTTTTCTGAAATCGGACGAGATAAAACAGTTGTTGCATCTAAGTGCGCGAATGTTGTAGCTGGGGCCGGGTCAGTTAAGTCATCGGCTGGTACGTAAATTGCCTGCAGTGAAGTAATTGAGTGACCACGAGTTGATGTGATTCGTTCTTGCAGCACACCCATTTCATCAGCAAGTGTTGGCTGGTAGCCCACAGCAGATGGCATACGACCAAGAAGTGTTGATACTTCAGAGCCTGCCTGAGTGAAACGGAAGATGTTGTCGATGAATAAAAGCACGTCTTGCTTTTGAACATCGCGGAAGTATTCAGCCATGGTTAGCGCAGAAAGTGCTACGCGAAGACGGGTGCCTGGTGGTTCGTCCATCTGGCCGAATACTAGGGCGGTGTCGTTGATAACGCCTGATTCAGTCATTTCAAGGAATAAGTCATTACCTTCACGGGTCCGTTCACCAACACCGGCGAATACAGATACACCACCGAAGTTCTTAGCTACACGAGTGATCATTTCCTGGATAAGAACAGTCTTACCAACACCAGCACCGCCGAATAGACCGATCTTTCCACCTTTTACGTAAGGGGTTAGCAAGTCGATAACTTTGATACCTGTCCAGAAAACTTCGGTCTTTGATTCAAGTTGATCAAATGACGGCGCCTGGCGATGAATGCCCCAGCGTTCTTTGATCTGAAGTGATGATTCTTCAACGTCTAGCGGTTTGCCAAGTGTGTTCCACACGTGGCTCTTGGTTACATCACCAACTGGAACTGTGATTGAGTCACCAGTGTCGCGAACTTCAGCACCACGGACTAGACCGTCAGTTGGCTGCATCGAGATAGCGCGCACCATGTTGTCACCAATGTGCTGGGCAACTTCAAGAGTTAGTAGGCGCTTGTCACCTGCTCCAAAGTCCACGTCAACATGCAAGGCGTTGTATAGGCCTGGCATTGCCTCGACTGGAAATTCGACGTCGACAACTGGACCGGTTACGCGGGCTACGCGGCCTACGGAAGTTGTGGTTGCGGTCATTTCTTTTAGCTCCCTTTTGATGCAGAGGATAGTGCGTCAGCGCCGCCGACGATCTCACTAATCTCTTGGGTGATTTCAGCTTGACGGGCTTGGTTAGCCTGACGAGCAAGTGTGCGGATTAGTTCTTCAGCATTGTCAGATGCTGATTTCATAGCGCGACGACGAGCGGCGTGCTCGCTAGCAGCTGCTAGCAATAGTGATGTGTACACAACGTTCTCGATGTAACGAGGTAGAAGTGCATCGAGCACAGCTTCAGCGCTTGGCTCGAAATCGTAAAGTGGGAAAGCTTTAGTTTCTAATTTCACTGCAGCTTCGGCTTCTGAAACTTCAACAACTTCCACTGGCAAAATTCGTTTAACTCGAACTTCTTGAACTGCCATGTTTAGGAAGTGGGTGTAAACAAGGTGAATCTCATCTACCCCACCGTTTTCAGTCTCTGTCTTAAATGCTTCAAGAACTGCATCGGCAATTTCCTTAGCATTTTCATAAGTTGGTTGATCGGTAAAACCAGTCCAAGATGCAGAGATTGGGCGTTCGCGGAATTTGTAGAAACCAACAGATTTACGACCAACTAAGTAGTGCTTAGCTTCAACGCCTTCATCTTTAAGCATTGTGTTAAGTGCTTCGCCTTCTTTGATGATGGCTGATGAATAAGCGCCAGCAAGGCCGCGGTCAGCAGTAATCAAAATAACTGCTGCGCGCTTGCGGTTTTCAGTTGCCGCAAATAGTGGGTGCTTGCTATTGCTATTTGAAACGGCAGCTGAAATGGCACGTTGAAGTTCAAGGGAGTATGGCAAAGAAGCGTCAACGCGCTGCTGCGCTTTGACAATACGCGAAGATGCAATGAGTTCCATTGCCTTCGTGATCTTCTTGGTTGCCTGAACGGACTTAATCCGTCGTCGGTAAACCCTTAACTGAGCGCCCACTTATGCCTTAACTTTCACAATCTGAGTTGGGTCAATTTCATCTTCAGCAAGTGCATCAACTGCAGCGTCATTGATTAGTGGATGACCAGCTGTTGTGATGAATTGCTTCTTGAATTCGCCGATCAGTTTGCCAAGACGAGCCAAGATTTCATCTGAGAAATCTGTGGTGTCGCGAACTGTGTTGAAGATGTCCCCGTGGTTACGAGATACAAAATCAAGGAAGTCAGCATCAAAACGACGAATGTCTTCAACTGGGACATCATCTAGTTGACCTGTTGTGCCAGCCCAAACTGAAACAACTTCGCGTTCCATAGCTTGTGGTTGGTATTGCGGTTGCTTTAGAAGTTCCACTAAGCGAGCGCCACGTTCTAGCTGTGCTTTAGAAGCAGCATCTAGGTCAGAACCGAATGCTGCGAAAGCTTCAAGTTCGCGGTACTGCGCAAGGTCAAGACGAAGACGTCCAGCAACTTTCTTCATGGCCTTTGGCTGCGCTGAACCACCAACGCGAGATACCGAAATACCTACGTTGATCGCTGGGCGAACACCAGAGTTGAAAAGGTCTGATTCAAGGAAGCACTGTCCGTCAGTAATCGAAATAACGTTTGTCGGAATGTATGCAGATACGTCATTAGCTTTGGTTTCAATGATTGGAAGGCCAGTCATTGATCCTGCGCCAAGTTCATCAGAAAGCTTTGCACAACGCTCTAATAAACGTGAGTGTAAGTAGAAAACGTCACCTGGGTAGGCTTCACGGCCTGGCGGACGACGAAGCAATAGCGATACCGCGCGGTATGCCTCAGCTTGCTTTGAAAGATCATCAAAAATGATTAGTACGTGCTGGCCGTTGTACATCCAGTGCTGACCAATTGCAGAACCGGTGTAAGGCGCTAGGTACTTGAAACCTGCTGGGTCAGAAGCTGGAGCTGCAACGATAGTTGTGTATTCCATCGCGCCGTATTCTTCAAGTGCGCCTTTAACTGATGCAATCGTTGAACCCTTTTGACCAACTGCAACGTAAATACACTTAACTTGCTTCTTTGGATCGCCACTCTTCCAGTTTTCACGCTGGTTAAGAATTGTGTCGATTGCAACTGCAGTCTTACCTGTCTGGCGGTCACCAATGATTAGCTGGCGCTGTCCACGACCAATCGCAGTCATCGCATCGATTGCTTTTATACCTGTTTGCATTGGTTCTTTAACTGGTTGGCGCTGAACAACAGTTGGTGCTTGGAGTTCTAGTGCGCGACGACCGTCAGCCTTAATCGGACCAAGACCATCGATTGGGTTACCTAGTGGATCAACAACGCGGCCTAAGAAACCATCGCCAACTGGCACAGAAAGAATTTCACCAGTGCGCTTAACGCTCTGACCTTCTTCAACACCTGAGCCATCGCCAAGAAGCACCGCACCGATTTCACGAACGTCAAGGTTTAACGCAAGACCTAGAAGGCCGCCTTCAAACTCAAGTAGTTCGTTAGTCATAGCTGAGTGCAGACCCTCAACGCGAGCGATACCGTCACCGGTTTCACTTACGCGGCCTACTTCTTCGCGAGCATTAGCCGGCGCGAATGACTCCACAGTACGGGCGATCGCATCCCGGATCTCTTCGGGACGAATCGATAATTCCGTCATGATGTCCTGCTTTCTATTTGGTTCTTAAGTTTTTGCTCTACGCCTGGAATTGACGTGTTGCAGTTTGAATTCGAGTTGAGATTGTGCCATCGATGACATCGTCACCGACCTGCACAAGTACGCCACCGATAACAGCAGGATTAACCACTGCATCGATAACAACTTCTTGGCCGTAAATCTTGCCAAGTGCATCACTAATACGTGATTTCTGCTTGGAATCTAGCGAGATTGCAGTAGTTACAGTTGCCACAAGTTTTCCGTGACGAGCTGCAGCCAGGTTAGAAAGTTGATCAAGCGCGACGCTTAACCGACGACCACGGGTGTGGGCGACGTATTGCGCAACCAAAGAAACGGTATCGGCGTGAGCCTGACCCGAGAGGAGGTCTGAAACCAATTTAACTTTGGCATCACTTGAGATAGCTGATGCAGAAAGGGCCATCTGAAGATCAGACTGGCGATCAACTAGACGAGCGAAGTAGAAGATTTCTTCTTCGACTCGATCAATTGATTTACCTTTTTCGCTTCCAGCAAGCACAACAAGCGCGCCAGCACTTTCAATTGCTTCAACCAGGCTGGAATCTTTAAACCAGCGACTTGAGGCAATCTTTTGCACAGCGTCAATTGTTTGACTGCTTACTTTGCTACCAAGTACTTCTTTAACTAAGTTGGCGCGAACGCTTTGGCTTAAACCAGAATCAGCCAAGTTACGACGCAAGCGTGGTTCAACTTCAAGCAAGTTGGCAACGGCAAAAAGCTCTTTACCAACTGAAGTTTCACTGATTCCAGAAACTGCTTCCTGGATCTGCTTGTTAATTACTTGACCGATGGCTGCCATTAGCGACCTGCCGACTTTTCTAGATCGTTAATAAAACGCTCTACTACTGCTTTTGCGCGGGCATCATCAGTTAGCACTTCACCAACGATGCGTGAAGCTAGGTCAGTTGCAACTAACCCAAGGTCACGACGTAGTTCAGTTGCAACACGAGTGCGATCTGATTCAAGTGCAGTTTGGGCTTGCGCGCTAACTGCAGCCGCTGCAGTTGCAGCTGACTTCTTTGCTTCATCTATGATCGCAATACGTTCTGCTGATGCTGCTGCGCGGATATCGCTTGCCTCTTTATTGGCATCGGCTAATGCAGCACGGTACTTAGCAAGTACTTCACTTGCTTCAACCTGTGACTGTTCAGCACGGGCTAGTCCGCCTTCAATCTTCTCGGTACGCGCCGCTGTAATGTCGCGCATTGCTGGCATTACAAACTTTGCAAATAAAACCAAGATGATTACAAAGGACAGGCCACCCCAGACGATGTCATAAATCGCAGGCAAAAGAACATTGTGTTCTTCGCCTGTTGTCTCAGAGGCTAACTTGATCCACTGCTGCATGGTTTCTCCTAATACCTAAATGATCTTTTAGATCTAATCGATTTCTTAAGTAATCGACTTAGGTGAAAAGGAAGCCGGCAACAAGACCGATAAGAGCAAGCGCTTCAGTGAACGCAATACCCAAGAACATGTTGGTACGAAGTACACCAGTAACTTCTGGTTGACGTGCGATACCTTCTAGTGCCTTACCTACTAGAACGCCAATGCCGATGCCAGGGCCGATTGCAGCCAGGCCGTAGCCAATTGCGTTTAGGTTGCCATTGATCTCTGCGAGCAATTGCACTTTATTTCCTCTCGTTTTGCGAAATTTCTTTCGCGGTTTGTTAGTGTTCCGCGCTAGTAGCGCCGTCAATGTAAACGGCAGTTAATAGCGTGAAGATGTATGCCTGAAGGAAAGCTACTAAGACTTCAAAAAGGGTGAAAACAAATCCCATTACGTATGACGGGATTGCCACCAACTTCATGATGCCTTCAGATTCCAACAGGAAGTAGTTAGTTGCGCCAAAGAAAAGCACAAGTAGTAAGTGACCACTCATCATGTTTGCAAGCAAACGAATGGTCAGAGTTACTGGGCGAAGAATAAATGTTGAAACGAATTCAATTGGGGTCACTAGGCCGTAAATAGGAAGTGGCACACCAGCTGGGAACAAGTTGTTCTTTAAGTAATGTCCTAGGCCATTTGCCTTAACACCTTCTACGTTGAAGACAACCCAAGAAAGAACTGCAAGAAGTAATGGCAGACCGATGACGCTGGTTACTGCAATGTTCATGAATGGAATGATGCCGGTGATGTTGAAGGCCAGCAGTAACCAAAACATTGAAGTTAAGTAAACGGCGTAACGCGGACCTTTATGGCCAAGAATTTCTTCAATAATGTTTTTTTGCACAAACTCAACGGCCATTTCGCCAAGGTTTTGAACACCACGTGGAACGAACTGTGGTTTACGGAAAGCTGCAATAAAGAATATGCAAAGCAGCGTAGTCATGATCACGCCGATCATGTTGATTCGACTGAATTGGAACGGTGTTCCTTCAAACAAGATTGGTGCAGGGAAAAATTCTGAAATTGATGGCGCGTGGAATCCGCCGCCTTCACCTTCGTTGGCTGAAAGCGCAGTTTGCAAGTTAGCGATTGTGGTTAACACTGCGCTTACTTATCTCCCTTACTTGGGTTTTCAGTATCTCTACCGAAACGTACGTACACGATATAAATCGAAGTGATGAATCCAACTACGACACCAAGCGGGAGGAAGACCCTTGATGTATTGGCTGCTTTATCAACTAGCGCTCCAATGCCACCCCAAACAATGGGACCGGCTAGCAAAGTACTAATGATTGCCCAGGCCATATCCTCACTTGGACCAGCATTGGCTGGGTCGCTTTTTGAGAGGTTATCCCCTGTCATCGCAACCGAATTTATCAGACAATCTGAAGGGCAAAATCACCGGTCTGGTTCTACGTAGGGCACTTTAGCCTTGGTCAAAAGTGTGGCCTCTAGAACCAAAAGAACCATAGTTTGAGCCAAAAGAACCACAAAGAAAAATGGGCGGCTGTAGAAATCTTGGCCGCGAAGCCAGGCTAGGGCTGCCATCAAAAGCACGATCTTGAATAGCCAAGAACCAAGAATCACAGCGCCTAAAATCTCAGGGCCAAGAGTTGTGGTCTTAACGGCAACGATGGCTGTTACAGCAAAAAATAATCCAGCAACTAAAGCGCCAAGCGCACTTCCCCAAAGTCCCGAGGTTTGATCAACCGCATATCCGACAAATGCTCCAACTGCCGTAATAGCAAGCCAAGTAATCAGTCCCCATTTAGCTGCATTTTTGGCTGCTTGTCTACCAGTTACTTGAGTCATTTAAATTCGCTTTCAGTTACCGCAAAGTTGATTTGTAACTAAGTTTTGGTGGGTTAAGTACCCAAGCTGCCAAAGCGATTGTCGAAAGTGCAAAACCCATCAAAGTTACCCAGGCTGGAATAAACGCCAAACTAACTGCGGAAAATGCAATGACACCAGTAAATGCAGTCATGATTAACACGGCACGCTCCTGACCATGCCCCAGTTTTAATAATCGATGGTGCAGGTGCTCTTTATCTGGCTGAAATGGTGATCGACCACGGCGGCTGCGTCTAAAAATTGCCAACAGTAAATCAAGCAATGGAATTGCCAGAATCGATAGTGGCAACACGATCGGCAAGAATGCCGGCAAAAGCGACTCATTAGTTAAGCCACCTGGATCAATCTGCCCTGTGAGCATGATTGATGACGCCGCCATTAAATAACCAATCAACATGGAACCGGTATCACCCATAAAGATTCGCGCCCGAAACCAGTTATGTGGCAAGAAACCTGCGCAAATCCCCATCAACGTTGCCGAGATAAGTGCCGCCAAAGTTGCACGTTGATAACCATTAACGACTGATAAGAAGTAGGAATAAGAAAAAGAAGCAGCAGCTCCAATACCAACAATGCTGGCAGCCAAGCCATCTAAGCCATCTACCATGTTCACTGCATTAATACTGATCAGCACAATTAAAACGGTTGCGAAAACCGATGTTGTTGGATCAAGAATGTAAGTACCTTGAATCGGCAGCCAAACAAGCGTCACACCCTGCATCGCCATAGTGCCAGCCGCCAAAATTTGCCCGACTAATTTAGTTGGTGCATCAAGCCCGATTTTGTCGTCAACTAATCCCAGAATCACGATGATTACTACACCTGCAACGAGGGCTGTGATTTGTGAGTTATCCGAAAAGATTGTGCTCATTAACGGCAGCTGAGTTGCCAGCAAGATTGATATAACTAAACCAATCAACATGGCCAGGCCACCCCAGCGAGGTGTTGGCTCTTCGTGCACATCGCGATCGCGCACTTCAGCCATTGCACCAAACTTCAGGGCTAATGCGCGAGCGGCAGGTGTCACTAAGTAAGTAACAGCTGCTGCTGCAAGTAAGCAAAGTAGGTATTCGCGCACGAGATAACGCTACTTGGTTAACCGCTTAGGGCAAATTATCCGCGTGGGTATGCAGGAAATGCAGAGGTTAACTTAGCCACTTCAGCCTTAATGTCTGCATGGATTGCTGCATCATCTGTCTTAACTGCACGGCCAATGTATTCAGCTATTTTCTTCATTTCGCCAAGTCCCATACCTTGAGTTGTCACAGATGGTGTGCCAACGCGAATACCACTTGTTACTGCAGCTGGCTTTGGATCGTATGGGATTGAATTCTTATTTAACACAATCCCTGCTGCACTACAACGTGCTTCAGCATCTTTACCGGTTACATCGATACCTTGAAGATCAAGAAGTGCTAAGTGAGTATCGGTACCACCAGTTACTGGACGCATACCTTCTTTAGCAAGTCCTGCAGTTAGTTCTTGAGCATTAGCTAAAACATCTTTTGTGTATTTCTGATACTCAGGTGTCATGCATTCTTTAAGTGCAACTGCTTTAGCCGCGATGACATGCATCATCGGTCCACCTTGCATCATTGGGAATACTGCTTTATCGATAGCTGCAGCGTGTTCTTCCTTGCAAACGATCATGCCACTTCGTGGACCACGAAGAACTTTGTGAGTGGTGAAAGAAACAACATCTGCATAAGGCACTGGTGATGGAATCGCTTTACCTGCAACTAAACCAATGAAATGAGCTGCATCTACGTGGAAGATTGCGCCAACTTCATCAGCGATCGCGCGGATTGCTTCAAAGTCGATTAAACGTGGAATGGCTGAGCCACCAGCTGTGATCATTTTTGGTTTGTGTTCCCGGGCCAGGTCGCGCATTTGGTCGTAATCAATATCTTCAGTTCCTTCAGCAACGCCGTAATGAACTGGCTTGAACCATTTACCGCTATAAGAAACGCCAGCACCGTGGGTTAAGTGACCACCGTGTGGAAGTGACATCGCTAAATAGGTGTCACCTGGCTGTAAGAAAGCACCGAACACTGCAATGTTCGCTGATGCGCCAGAGTGTGGTTGTAAGTTTGCGTGATCTGCACCAAATAATTTCTTGGCACGTTCAATACCTAGGCTTTCAGCAACGTCTACTACTTCACAACCGCCGTAGTAACGCTTTCCTGGGTAACCTTCGGCGTACTTGTTACTAAGCGTTGAGCCAAGTGCTGTTAGCACTGCAGGTGAAGTGAAGTTTTCACTGGCGATTAACTGAATACCGCTACGCAAGCGACTTAATTCGTCAAGAAGAATCTGGGCGATTTCCGGGTCTGAATGTTTTAGTTCGCTGAAGTCTGAACCAAAGAATGTATCGTCCATATTTATTACCTAACGCTTGCCTGCCATGTGCAGTTACTTAAGTTTAGAACTCAAGATTAGTGGCTAGCGAGTTGCGTCGATCACATTTGGATTAATTTCTCGGATGCGCTCAAGCGAGATTGAACCCTGTCTGACGAGTCTTAAGTTGGAAGTTGTCGCATCAATTACACATGATGTGTTTGCTAAAAGTTCGCCGGCATCTAAGTAAAAAGCGATTCTTTCACCAAGTGACTCAACGGCCTGTTCCACATTCTGAACCGCAGCGCTCCCACTTTGCTGCGCACCTGTCATCGCTACTGGACCGGTTAGCGAAATTAATTGTTGTGCGATTTCGTAATGTGGAACGCGAATTGATAACGCAGTTCGACTGTTGCAAATTGGCCAGCTAAGCGATGGTTGGCTGTGCGTTAAAAGTGTTAGCGGTCCTGGCCAAAATGCTTTGGCCAGATCTGTCGCAAGATTTGAAAACTTCGCAACACCGTGTGCCATATCAATTGATCCAACACCAACTGGAATCGGCACTTCAGGCGTTTGTTTTTTGGCTAATCGAAGTAGTGCAATCGCACCAGGATGAAATGCATCTGCGATAACTGCATAACTTGTGTCAGTTGGAATAACAGCAAGCTGCCCTCCTTTAACTGCAGCAACAACTTCATTAATGACAGCTTCATCTTGGGCTTGGTCGCCAGTTAGTTTTAAAACATCACTCATGACACACCACTTGCACTAAATGCACTTCGTCTAGCAGTTACAAATCTTGGTAACTGGTTGTAGTCATTTTTATCCACTGCATCAATCCAGATTGGTTGCCTGTGACTAGTCATCGCATCTAATAGTTCGACACTTGAGTCGCCTTGTACATCTGCATGTTCCATTCCGAAAAAGCCACCTGGCTTCAACAAATCAGCTGCTACATGGGCAACTTTGCGAGCAACATCTAACCCATCTTGGCCACCAAATAATGCAAGTGCTGGATCGTGATCGCGCACTTCAGGTTCACGAGGAATCATTTCATCTGGAATGTAAGGCGGATTTGTTAGCACGGCATCAACATCCCCCGAGAAATTCCTGAGGACTTCAAGACTGGTCGCATCATCGTTATAGGTGATAACACTTGAATTGATTTGGCTTAATTGGTCGGCGTACGTAGCAACATTTTTTTCCAGCCAAGCGAATGCTTCTGATGAAAGTTCAACTGCATGAACGGTGGTGTCAGGTGATTCAAGGGCAAGAGCAAGTGCGATTGCCCCTGACCCTGAACATAAGTCCACAGCTAATTTTGGCCCATCGATTGTTGCAAGAAAATCTAATCCGGCTTGAACAAGTAGTTCTGTTTCTGGCCTTGGAATAAAAACTCCTTGGCCAACTTGCAAAGTTAAATGGCGGAAATACGCTTCTCCAGTTAAATGCTGCAGTGGAACTCTTTTGCCACGTTTTGTTACCAGAACCATGAAATTCACAAAATCGTCAGTTGGAATTGTTTCGATTGAGGCAAGAGATTTACGTTCAACTTTTAATGCGTGAGCTAATAGAAGTTCGGCATCCGTTCTGGCGCTTACGATCCCAGCATCCTGAAGTTCAGCTGCTGCCCGATCAATTAAGTCGCGAACTTTAGACATTTTTACTGGCCCAGTGAGGCAAGTTTGTCTTTGTTGTCAGCTTCAATACACGCATTGATAACTGGATCTAAGTCACCGTTAAGAACTTGATCCAAGTTATTGCTCTTAAACCCAACGCGGTGATCGGCTAAGCGGTTTTCCGGGAAGTTGTAAGTGCGGATCCGCTCAGAACGGTCAACTGTACGAACTTGGCTCTTGCGCGCATCTGAAGCAGCGGCTGCAGCTGCTTCTTCGGCAGCTGCAAGTAAGCGAGCACGCAAAATACGCATCGCTGATTCTTTGTTTTGCAGTTGTGATTTCTCGTTCTGACAAGAAACCACAATTCCAGTTGGCATGTGAGTGATACGAACTGCAGAGTCAGTTGTGTTAACCGACTGCCCACCAGGACCACTTGAGCGATAAACATCGATACGTAAATCATTTGGATCGATAGTTACATCAACTTCCTCTGCTTCAGGAAGCACTAAAACACCTGCAGCTGAAGTATGAATTCGACCTTGAGATTCGGTCACAGGTACACGCTGAACTCGGTGCACGCCGCCTTCGTATTTCAAATTTGCATAAGGCGCTTCTTCAGGTGGCACCACACCTTTTGATTTAACTGCAATCGCGATGTCTTTATAGCCACCCATGTCAGATTCTTCGGCTTCAAGCACTTGGGTTGCCCAGCCACGCTTTTCTGCATATCGCAAATACATGCGCATTAAATCGCCAGCAAATAATGCTGACTCTTCGCCACCAGCACCAGCTTTGATTTCTAAAATTACGTCGTTGCCATCCATTGGATCGCGAGGAATTAACATTTGCTGAAGTTTTTCTGCTACTTCTTCAGCCTTAGCCTTTAAGTCTTCAGCTTCTTCAAGAAAACTTGGATCTTCTTCGCCCATTTCGCGGGCTGCGATTTCATCATCGCGAAGTTGCTTTAATTCTTGGTACTTAGCAACAACGGGCTTTAGTTCAGCATGGCGCTTACCAATTCGACGAGCTTCAGTTGGATTGCCGTGAGTCGCAGGGTCGCTTAACTTGGTTTCAAGATCGGCCACTTCTTTGACCATCTCTTCAACCTTGGTGAAGTCCTGTGACATTTTGTTTCCTTTTGTTTTCTAAAAAGTTTTTGAGTTTCTGCAAATAAATAAGGTGCTGTCATTGCCACAAAATGGGCAACGACAACACCTTATAAAGAAGCTAGGACTGTTTGCCGAAACGCTTTTCGAACTTAGCTACGCGACCACCAGTATCAAGAATCTTTTGCTTGCCGGTGTAGAACGGGTGGCAATTGCTGCACACGTCTGCGTGAATTGCACCATTTTTTTGGGTGCTACGAGTTTCGAATGTGTTTCCGCATGAGCAAGTCACTTTTGTTGCGACATACTCTGGATGAATATCGGCCTTCACGGATTTCTCCCTATTAATAATGTGATCGGGTCGCAATAACTTCGGACGTTAGGCGTGAACCGAACAACTGTTAAATTGTGCCAGTTTTATTCGATTTACTCAAAATGGGTCAGATTCCCCTATTTAATCCCAAGGTTGTGAAGCGCCACGGCATACTTCAAGATTTCTTCATCACTGACAACTGGGCCAAGTTCCAGCGCCAAAGCACTGGTGTGCTCAAATCTCTGGTTTGCCCAGCCAGTGATTGTGCCGGTGTAAGTGTTAGTAGGCGAACCCGATTTCTCTCCTGGAATACAACCTGCTGGTAACCCAGTGAGTTGAGCAAGCCGTTCATCAAGAGTTTCATCTTTACCTTTAGAACAATCAACCACTGCAAATGGTTGATGAATAGTTATTAATACAGCTGGTTTAACTAAATCGATTGCTTTCATTAACGCCCTGGTTTCAGGTTCGCTGGCTGGATTTGTTCCGCTGTAATAATTATTTTCTGGATCTGTTGGATACCAGCCAGTCGGAAAGTTTCGGTTTAGGTCAACCCCAAGTTCGTTTTGTCTGGTTCCTCTCGTTTGACCATCTGGATTGCCATTTCGGATCACCCATAAGTCAATATTTTCTCGCGCCCCAAGTTTAAGTAATTCATCGACGACATAAATCCCCGCAGGCTCATCGCCATGTATTGAACCGATTACCAGCATTGAGTATTTGGAACCGATATGTGAACCACCAACATGGCAAAGCTCAATTGGCAAATTTAAATGTGAATACCCAGTTGTGATTGTTTCAATACATCCTGTTAATGGTGGGGTTGGTTTTTCCAGAACAAACGAAGCCGTTAAGCCAACAAAAGATAAATAAATCGCAACTAATAAATAGCGGATTCTGGTCGGCACTTTTAAATGATATCGACCAATAAAACAAAACTGGCGGTGATCCTTGGATCGCCGCCAGTTTTTCGAGCTTTATTGATTACAAAAAGAATTAATCGACAGAATTAATCAACATTGTCCAGTTCATCTGAGCCCATCCCGTTTGGTGCTTCAGGTGTGGTCTTTTGAACTTGAGATAGGAATTCAAAGTTGCTCTTTGTTTCTTTAAGTTTTGAAAGCAACAATTCAATGCCAGCTTGTTGATCAAGTGCATGAAGAACACGGCGAAGTTTCCAGATGATCTTAAGTTCTTCTGGAGCCATAAGGATTTCTTCGCGGCGTGTACCGGATGCTTCGATATCAACGGCTGGGAATACGCGACGGTCAGCAAGCTTGCGATCAAGCTTGAGTTCCATGTTGCCAGTTCCCTTGAATTCTTCGAAGATAACTTCATCCATGCGTGAACCTGTTTCAACAAGTGCAGTTGCAAGGATGGTTAGTGAGCCGCCTTCTTCAATGTTTCGGGCTGCACCGAAGAATTTCTTTGGTGGGTAAAGCGCTGCTGAATCAACACCACCGGAAAGAATACGACCCGAAGCTGGAGCTGAAAGGTTGTAAGCGCGACCAAGACGTGTCATTGAGTCAAGCAACACAACTACATCATGTCCCATTTCAACTAAACGCTTGGCACGTTCAATTGCAAGTTCGGCAATAGTTGTGTGATCTTCGGCTGGGCGGTCGAAAGTTGAAGCGATAACTTCACCCTTTACTGAACGCTGCATGTCGGTGACTTCTT
>JBDLPR010000104.1:0-3162 GCA_039800985.1 Actinomycetota bacterium
CTGGAATTCGGGCAACAGTTGGTGTGACTGAAACTGTTGGTGTCGGGGTTGGAGTCTGAGATAAAACAATCGTTGTGGGTGAACTACTTGGCATCGCAGCTGTGTCAGTTGCGCCACTTAACCCAAGTAATTGCTTTCCAAGAAATGCCAGCCCAAATACAGTTGCGGCGATAACAGCAAGTGGAACAAGGACGCGTTCTTTAAATTGGCTGCCGGCCATTTGGGCCCTGCCTTTACTTATTTAGTTCGATGCCAAGGCGACGAGCAGAACGCGCCTTCTGGCGAGCAGCGCGCATACGCTGCAGGCGCTTAACTAGCATCGGGTCAAAAGCTAGAGCTTCTGGAAGATCAATTAGTGAGTTAAGTACTTGGTAATAGCGAGTAGCTGACATATCGAACTGTTCGCGGATTGCCTGTTCTTTGGCGCCAGCGAATTTCCACCATTGGCGTTCGAATTCAAGAATGCGCTGATCGCGTTCTGGCAATACACCGGAATTGTCTGCAGACATAGCGCGTAGGGCTTCACTCACATCATCAATGTTAGAGGGCGATTCAGTAATACCAGTGGTAACCCCCTTGATCGGGGTGTCATTTTCTGGCTGCAATTCTTGCCGCGTGACCTGATCCTCAAACATTTCTCTAATTGAAACATATGGGAACGGTGTGACATATGGGGCGCGTGATATACCCCGTATGCGGTTAATAGAAATGCCCGTGCGACAGAATGGGGTTTGTGCCTGAATCGTCAGTAAAAAGCTGGCTCCCACTTTGGTTCATGATTTCGCTGACCTGGGGCTTTTCTTTTTTATTCATTAAAGTCGCTGGATCATTTCTTGATCCCCTGCAACAGACGGTCGGTCGACTTGGCTTAGGTGCAATCGCACTTGTAATCGTCGTTTTGATAACCAAGCGAAAATTTATAACTGACCCAAAGGTTTTAGGGCATTTAACTTTTCTAGGCGTAGTTGGACAAGTAATACCGTTTTCTTTCTTTGCTTGGGCCGAGCACTACATCACATCGATTGCCGCAAGTTTGGTTAATTCAATGCTGGCACTTTGGACAGTGCTTTTTGCAATTATTTTTTTGCCTGAAGAAAAACTCAATCAACGCAGATTTATAGGCCTGGTGATTAGTTACCTGGGCATCTTGATTTTGCTAGGCGTCTGGAGTGCTGATTTTCGTGGTGATTGGTTTGCCTACTTCATAGCATCCCTAGCCACTGTTGGCTATGCCATTACCTCAATTTACATGCGACGAAAAGTTACCCCACTTAAATTAGATGCCATATCGGCTGTGGCAGCACAACTGGCAATCGGCGCAACCCTGCTTGCATTAGTTTCACTTTTTGTTTCAACTAAACCAACTGAGTTCCCACTTGATGGAATTATCGCCATTTTACTTCTTGGTGTGGTTGGCACTGGTATTGCCTTTGCAATGAATTTTGAATTAATTAGCCGGGCTGGCGCTGTAATTGGATCAACCACAACTTATTCAATGCCAATTGTTTCAACAATTGCAGGTGTGGTCATTTTGAAAGAAAAACTTTCTTGGTATGAACCTATTGGCGCGATTGTCACACTTTTTGGAATCGCGCTAATGCAAGGTTTGATTTTAAAAGGTAAAACTAAAAATAACTCTTGATTTCTCAAGAGTTATTTTTAGTTAGTTCTAATTTAATTTCTACTTACTTAACCGCACCACTTGAAATGCCAGAGATGATGTGGCGTTGAAGTACAAAGTAGAAAATAATGATCGGAATGATCGCAAGCACCAAACCGGCCATAGCCTGACCGTAGTTAGATGTATACATGCCGTAGAAAATGTAAGTTGAAAGCGGCAACGTTCGACTTTCGCGATACAAAACTAGCGATGGCAACAAGAAGTCATTCCAAATCCAAAGTGAATTGATAATGGCAACTGTTGCAGTCACTGGCGTTAACATCGGGAAAATAATCTTTCGGAAAATCTTCATATCTGTTGCGCCATCTAACATCGCAGCTTCATCAAGTTCGTAGGGGATGTTTGAAATAAAGCCGTGATACAAGAAAGTCGACATCGCAACACCAAAGCCGATATAGAAGAAGATCAAACCGTGTTTACTGAGCATATTCAGGCTAGCCAGTGGACCTTTAGTTCCGAATAGTCCCATAAAAGGAATCATCAAAGACTGGAACGGAACAATCATTGAAGCAACCAGAATCAAGAAAGTAACTTTTGAAAATCTGGTCTGCCGGCGGGCTAAGTAATAAGCCAGCAACGAAGAAACAATGATGATTAACGAAACGCTAAGTATTGTCACCAAAAGTGAATTAGTCAGCGCTTGGAAGTAGTTCATTTTCTTTGCTGCGATTTGGAAATTTTCAACTTCCCAAGTTTTTGGCATTGAAAGTGGATTCTTTAAGATTTCGGTCTTTTTCTTAAAGGCATTCAAAATGACTAGGAAAAATGGAATTGCATAAATGACAGATAGCAATGCGCCAAATACGAATAAAACGACTTTGCCGACTTTCTTCCTGGTTTTCATCGCTGAACCTCCATTCGCTTGCTAATCGCCACTTGAGTAACGGCAACGGCAGCAATAATTAAGAACATCACGATTGCTTTTGCTTGACCGGTAGCGAAGTTACCGAAATCAAATGCCTCGGTCACCACGTGCATCGAAACAAGTTCAGTTGATCGGTACGGGCCACCGCCAGTTAGAGCCAGGTTTATGTCATAAGCCATAAAAGCGTTACGGATGGTCAAGAAAATCGAAATGGTGAAAGCTGAAACCATTAGTGGCATCTTGATGCTAACTAGCGTTCTAAACGGCGAGGCACCGTCAATTTTCGCTGCCTCAAGCACATCATTTTCAATACTCATTAACCCGGTTACATAAATAATCATCATGTAGCCAGACATCTGCCAAACGGTAACGATAATTAGCGCCCAGAAAGCTTTGGTTGGATCAATTAGCCAGGACTCTTGGAAGAATCGCAGATCGTAATTCTTACTGATACTAAGTAGTGCTCGGCCGAAAATGAACTGCCAAATCACACCAAGAATCACACCACCAATTAAGTTCGGAACGAAGAAAAATGTTCTAAATAAATTAACTCCGCGCATTTTTACGGTTACTAAAAGCGCTAAACCAAAACCAATTAAATTAACTAAAACTGTGG
>JBDLPR010000105.1:0-3067 GCA_039800985.1 Actinomycetota bacterium
CGATGAAGAACCAGA
This sequence comes from Actinomycetota bacterium, assembly GCA_039800985.1. Lineage (GTDB taxonomy): Bacteria > Actinomycetota > Actinomycetes > S36-B12 > UBA5976 > UBA5976. The sequence goes on from JBDLPR010000105.1 coordinate 16, forward strand.
TCCAGATGGCAATGCTTTAATCCGCTTTGCCGAGAGGGTTTTGCCAACAGTTAAAACCTATGAGGGTTCAAAATTAATTGTTAAGCGCGACAACAAAAAATTCATCACACCGATGTTTTTAGTCATTTTGGCTGTTGGCACCACCGATTTACTCTTCGCCCTTGATTCAATTCCAGCAATTCTTGGATTAACTAAAGAGCCATACTTAGTTTTCACTGCTAATGCTTTTGCTCTTATGGGACTACGTCAATTGTTCTTCTTACTCGATGGACTACTTGCTCGCATTATTTACTTGCCGAAGGGCTTAGCAATCATTCTTGGCTTTATTGCCGTGAAGCTATTCCTTGAAGCGCTGCATGAAACAACTAGTTTGCATGTTCCAGAAATTCAAATATCGCAAAGTTTGGCAGTTATTGCAGTTACGTTGACGGCAACAGTGTTGCTTAGTCTTCGGGCCGTTAAGCAAAATCCACAGCTTGCTAGAACTTCTGATGTTGCTCAGGCAATTGAAGATTCCGTAGAGCATGCGGGAGAAGCTATCGAACACCTAGAAAACAAAATCGAAAAGGATAACTAAATCTAGTTATGGATGTAACGCTCAACATTTGGCTAGCACTATCAGCCGGTATTGCCATTTTGATCTTGGTTGATCTGTTAACTGTCAGCCGCAAACCGCATGATGTGATGTTTAAAGAGGCTGCACTTTGGTCGATTTTTTACATTGCAGTTGCCGTTGCCTTTGGTATTTGGGTTGGCCGGCAATACGGGGGACAGTTTGGAACTGAATACTTCGCTGCTTACTTAGTTGAGAAATCACTTTCGGTAGATAACTTATTTGTGTTTGTGATTATCCTGGCTCAATTTGCTGTACCAAGTAGATTCCATCAGCGCATTTTGATGATTGGTGTTCTTTTGGCGCTAGTGATGCGGGGCATCTTCATTGCAATCGGCGCTGCTGCTCTCCATGCTTTCACGTTTACTTTCGTAATTTTTGGCGCAATCTTGATCTGGACTGGTATCAAGCTATTCCAGCATTGGGATGAAGATCCAGATATGGATGAAAACAAGATGGTTAGGACTGTACGAAAGTTCATTCCAGTAACCGATGATTTCGTCGAAGAAAAGCTATTTGTTAAACGCGATGGCAAGAAATATGCAACGCCAATGTTGTTAGTGATTATCGCAATAGCCAGTACCGACCTACTTTTCGCACTTGATTCAATCCCAGCGACTTTTGGGGTTACCAACGAACCGTTTCTAGTATTTTCAGCTAATGCTTTTGCGCTTTTGGGATTACGCGCTCTTTACTTCTTGCTCAAGGGATTGCTAGACAAGCTGATTTATCTGTCATTGGGTCTGTCATTTATTTTGATGTTCATCGGTGCCAAGTTAATCCTGGTCTACTTACACGAGTCATATGATGCGATTCCTAAAATCTCAACTAACTTCAGTTTGATCGTAATTGCTGCCATTTTGGTGATTGCGACAGTGGCTAGTTTGATCAAGTCGAGCAAGGATCCTTCAGCCATTGCTCATGCTGGTCGACTAAATGACGCCAATCCACCGAAAGAATAGTGACAACTAGGATTGATCCGTGATTGAACGGTTAAGTGTCCGCGGTGCGCGAGAACACAATTTAAAGAACGTCAATCTCGATCTGCCACGCAATTCACTGATTGTCTTCACTGGTCTTTCTGGCTCAGGTAAATCATCACTAGCTTTTGACACGATCTTTGCTGAAGGTCAACGCCGTTATGTTGAATCCCTTTCGGCTTATGCCCGTCAATTCTTAGGGCAGATGGATAAGCCTGATGTCGACTTCATTGAAGGTTTATCACCAGCTGTTTCGATTGATCAAAAGTCAACTAACCGCAACCCGCGTTCAACTGTTGGCACAATCACCGAAGTTTATGACTACTTACGTTTGCTATTTGCTCGTGCAGGTAAACCGCACTGTCCTGACTGTGGTGAACCGATTTTTCGTCAGTCACCCCAACAAATTGTTGATCGAATTCTTGAAATCAAAGAGGGAACTAAGTTTCAAGTTCTGGCGCCAATTATTCGCGAGCGCAAAGGCGAGTACGTTGACTTATTCCGCAGCCTGCAATCACAAGGTTTCGCTCGTGCTCGCGTTGACGGAGTTGTTTATGGGCTTGAGGAAGTTCCAAAACTAAAGAAGCAAGAAAAACACACTATCGAAGTTGTAATTGACCGTTTGTCAGTGAAAGCCGATGCAACTCGTCGCATCACAGATTCAATCGAAACTGCGCTTCGCCTTGGCGGAGGACTTGTCATTCTTGATTTTGTTGACCAACCTGAAGGCAGTCCGGATCGCGAACGTATCTTCAGCGAACACTTAGTTTGTTTAAACGACGGTAATCAATTCGAAGAATTGGAACCAAGATCGTTTTCGTTCAACTCACCGTTTGGTGCCTGCGGCGAATGCACCGGTCTTGGCATCATGAAAGAAGTTGATCCCGAACTCGTTATTCCAGATCCGACGCTTTCACTTGAAGAAGGTGTGATTGCGCCTTGGGCATCAGGTCACATCTTTGACTACTTCTATCGATTAATTGTTGGACTCTCTAAAGAACTAGGTTTCAAGACAAACGTTCCGTGGGAAAAACTTCCAGCAAAAGCTAAAGATGCACTTCTTTATGGCCACGATCACGAAGTTCACGTTAAATACAAGAACCGTTATGGCCGTCAGCGCTCTTATTCAAGTGGTTTCGAAGGCGTGGTCACTTATCTTGAGCGCAAACTTGATGAAACCGAAAGTGATAGCTCCCGTGAAAAACTTGAAGGCTTTATGCGGGAAGTGCCATGTCCGGCGTGTAAGGGAGCCAGGCTAAAACCACTTATTTTGGCAGTGACACTCAGTGGCAAAAATATTGCTCAAGTTGCTGAGCTGCCAATAGGTGAGTGCGCTGCATTTCTTAAAGGATTAAAACTTTCAGCCCGTGAAAAAGCAATCGCCGATCGAGTTCTTAAAGAAGTTAATGAACGCTTAGCTTTCTTGATTGATGTTGGCTTGGATTACTTATCACTTGAT
>JBDLPR010000106.1:0-26739 GCA_039800985.1 Actinomycetota bacterium
TATGCAAAGTATTAAAGGTGTGGAAGAACTCTTCCTGGGTCTGGACTTTGCCTGATAGGAATTGGATGTCATCGACCAAAAGGACGTCAATATCCCTGTAACGGCGCTGAAATTCCTTGGCTTTATCGTCACGGATTGAGTTAATAAATTCGTTGGTGAATTCTTCAGAACTAACGTAGCGAATCTTGGAACCGGCATAAAGAGTTCTGGTGTAGTGGCCGATGGCGTGAAGTAAGTGTGTTTTACCAAGACCAGATTCGCCATATACGAAAAGTGGGTTGTAAGCCTTGGCTGGTTGTTCGGCAACTGCTCTTGCTGCTGCGTGCGCAAATCTATTTGATGCGCCAGGCACGAAAGTGTCGAAAGTATATTTTGGATTTAGTCGGCTACCTTCTTCAGCTGACTTCGGGGCTGGAGCCGGTCCACGACTTTCTTCAGGTGGAAGTGCTGGATGTGGATCAGATAAAACTGGTTCGGCATATGTCGCATCAGCAAGTTCGTCGGTTGCATCATCATCAAGATCTGGCGCGACAGTTTCATCAACTGTTACTGCTAAGCGAATGTCACGACCAAGAATTTCAGAAAGTGCATCGCACACAAGTGGACTAAGTCTTGACTCAAGAACGTCTTTAGTGAATTCGTTTGGTGCAGCGATTAGAGCTGTGTCACCAACTAAACCAAGTGGTCGAGTTAGGGCAACAAATGCTCGCTGTTGGGCTGTCAGAGTTCCTGAGGAAAGTGAGTTAAGAGCAGTTTCCCAAACTTGGGCTAAATCGATATTTTCCATAACCGGCTCTTGTCACCCCTTAAAAGATATCCACAGGCAGGAGTAGCAATCTATTGCCTGTGGATAGGTGCTGACAAGTCGTTATCCACACTTGATCTAGACCACTAGTTCTAGGGCTAAATTTGTTCCAATCCCCTTGCGCCAGTTAATAAATCGGAGTTTTTAGGGTTTGACCAATACCTTGATATTCGCGTATCTTTGTGAGGCACGTATCGATAGGTACTTGTCGAATATTCACAAAATTTGAGGCACTAAAACCTAAAAGTTGTGAATGTCCGATGACGAATCGGTAAGCCCTTCCTTAAAAAGAGAGATTTCATGTCAAAGCGTACATTTCAGCCAAATAACCGTCGACGTGCCAAAACCCATGGTTTCCGTAGTCGTATGGCAACCCGTGCTGGCCGAGCCATCCTTTCAGCTCGCCGTGGCAAGGGCCGAGCCAAGCTGTCTGCTTAAGAATTAGTTGTGCTGCCGACCAATGTGCGGCTGCGGAAATCCCGAGAAATTTCCCAAACTCTTAAGTCTGGCAAACGCTACCCAGCCAAATTTCTGGTATTTCACATAGCCCAAGGCGCGACCGCCGAATCAAGATTTGCATTTGCAGTTGGGAAAAACGTGGGTAATTCAGTAATCCGACATCGGGTGGTTCGCCGCTTGCGCCACCTGGTTATGGCCAACCTGACTAACTTCCCAGCCGGAAGCGATGTGGTGGTTCGCGCATTACCTGGAATCGACAAACTTGATCACCTTGAGCTTCAAAATAATTTCGATGTGGCTTTGTCGAAGGTAGCTAGCTAATGAATTTGCTTGACGCTATTTCTAAAATCTGGAACCAGACCATCGGCAAAGTTTTGGTCTTGGCCCTTGTTGGTCTAATTCGGATTTATCAAATGACGATCAGCAAATTGATCGGACCAGTTTGTCGCTACTACCCATCTTGTTCGCACTACGGACTTGAGGCGATCAAAGTTCACGGAGCAGGCAAAGGATCACTTCTTGCCAGTTGGCGAATTTTGCGTTGTCACCCATGGGCAGCTGGTGGCATTGATGAAGTTCCAGCGCGTGGATCTTGGCCAGTGCGCGAATCTAAAGTAATTGAAGTTTCAACTAAATCGAATAGGCAGGTAACTCTGTGAATCCGTTGGTACTACTGGAAAAAGGCGTTAGTTGGTTACTCGTAACCTTCCATTCATTTGCCAGCATCTTCTTCAATAAAGACAGTGGCTGGGCATGGGGTCTTGCGATCGTTGCTCTAGTGGTTTTGATTCGTGTACTACTCATTCCACTTTTCGTAAAACAAATCAAGAGCCAACGTAACCTGCAGATCATCCAGCCCCAGGTTAAAGAAATTCAAAAGAAGTATGCCGGTGATCGAGAGCGTCAGTCACAAGAGTTGATGAAGCTCTATAAAGAAACTGGCACCAATCCCCTAGCTAGCTGTTTGCCAATCTTGGCCCAAGCACCAATCTTCTTTGCGCTCTTCACGGTGCTTAATGGGATAGCACAAAATAAAAACAAGGGTGTGCTTACACCTGACTTGATGGAGTCAGCTCGCAACGCAAAAGTCTTAGGCGCTCCGATCTACGGCACCTTCACTCACCGCGCTGAGACAATCGATCCAAGTGCAACTCTGTGGGTGACCGTTGTCCTAATCATCTTGATGACTGCAACCACATTCTTAACCCAGCGTCAGTTGATCGTAAAGAACACTGCCCCTGGCAATCCGATGGTCCAGCAGCAAAAAGTTTTGCTTTATGTGTTCCCAGTAATTTTTGCGATCTCAGGTATTAACTTCCCGGTCGGTGTTCTGCTCTATTGGTTCACCACCAACGTCTGGACTATGGGCCAGCAGTTCTATGTAATCCGAAATAGCCCCCAACCTGACACCCCCGCCTTTGAAGCCCTTCAGGCTCGAAAAGCCAAAAAAGCTGCTCGTAAGGGTGGGGTGGCAATCGAAGATTCAAAACCTGCTGAACCACAAAAGCAGGTTCGAAACCAACCTAAGAAAAACAAGAAGCGTAAATAACCGTTTCACGTGAAACCAAACTTTAGAAAGGCAAAACTATGAGTGACCGAGTTAATCAATTAGAAAAAGAAGGCGACATCGCCGCTGACTATCTAGAAGGCTTGCTAGACATCGCCGACCTAGATGGCGACATCGACATGGACGTGGAAAATGACCGCGCCATGGTCAGCATCGTTGGGGCAGACCTTAACGAACTTGTTGGCGATAAGGGCAAGGTTTTGGATGCGATCCAGGAACTAACCCGTTTAGCTGTGACCCGCGAAACAGGGGAACGCTCTCGCCTAATGCTCGATATTTCTGGCTACCGCGTAGCCGCCCGTGAACGCCTAATCAAGATTGGCCAAGATGCAGCCAAAAAAGCCCTGGAATCTGGGGAAGCTGTTGAACTTAAACCAATGTCTGCTTTTGAACGCAAGATTGTCCATGATGCAGTAAACGAAGCCGGCGCAGTCAGTGCTTCTGAAGGCGAAGAGCCAAAGCGTCGAATCGTCGTTCATCCAGCCAAGCCATAGTTTCACGTGAAACCACTGCTTTCGACTTACCCGGCAGCCGCCGCCAAGCTTGAAAAGTTTGAGCGGTGGTTAGCCACGGCTGGGATCGAACGCGGAATCATGGGTCCGCGCGAAGTGGACCGAATCTGGGATCGCCATATTGCCAACTGTGCTGTGGTCGAAGAATTGATCCCAGAAAATTCAACCGTGCTGGATGTGGGCAGCGGGGCAGGATTACCTGGTCTAGTTTTGGCAATTGTCCGCCCAGATCTAAAAGTTGGCCTAATCGAACCCCTTCAGCGAAGGTGCGAATTTCTATCTGAAGTAATTGCCGATTTGGGTCTAGAGGATCAAGTTACGGTTTATCGGGGTCGAGCCCAAGAACAACCTGGCTTAACCGCAGATGTGGTTACTGGCCGAGCTGTTGCCCCACTTCATAAATTCCTGACCTGGACTAGCAAGTTAGTTAAGCCAAGCGGCCAGATTTTGGCAATGAAAGGCAGCTCGGCTGCCACAGAAATCGAAGAAGCCCAAATCCAGTTAAAAGGCAAAACCGCTGAGATTGTGCAGGTGGGCCTTGGGGTTGTGGACCCGTTAACCACAGTCGTACGTATTAAATCTGCCTAATTTCTGGCTTTTTCTTTAATTTCAATGTTTCACGTGAAACGGTCACAACTACCCTGCTTATTTTGCTGTCAGCAGGGTCACTTACGCTAAATACTTATAAACAAGGAAAAGATATGAACTTTCACGACGAAGACACCCCGTTAGCCGCGGCAGCTGCAGCCGCGGTCTATGTCCGCCGTGGCCTAAAAGGTACTTTTCCTAAACCAAAGCACACCAGGGTTATTGCCGTTGCCAACCAAAAAGGTGGGGTAGGAAAGACCACATCTGCTGTGAACTTGGCAGCTTCCATGGCCCTGGCGGGCCTAAACGTTTTGGTGATCGATCTTGATCCGCAAGGTAATGCCTCAACCGCATTTGGGGTGGACCATCACGAAGGTGCCCATGGCACATATGACGTCCTAGTTGATCGGGCTGACATCGCCGACATGATGACCGCGGCCCCAAAGTATGAATCTCTGTGGGTTCTGCCAGCATCTCTAGATTTGGCTGGGGTAGATATCCAGCTAATAAATGATGTATCTGAAAAGAACCGACCATTCCTATTAAAAGAGTCTTTGGATGAATTCCTGGCTGAACACGAGATCGACTACATTTTCGTGGACTGCCCGCCAAGCCTTGGCCTTTTGACCATTAATGCCCTAGCCGCCGTTAGCGAAGTTTTGATCCCAATCCAGTGTGAGTTCTATGCCCTAGAAGGTGTTCAGCAGTTACTTCGGACCATTGATTTTGCAAAGGAGCGCCTAAATCCAGAGCTAAAAGTCAGCACTATTTTGCTGACTATGTATGCCCAGACCACCAACCTTTCAGTGCAGGTGGCTGAAGAAGTTAGGGCCTATTTCAAGGACAAGGTTCTGGAGACCATAATTCCGCGCTCGGTTTATGTGGCCGAAGCTCCTTCTTTTGGTGAATCAGTTATGACTTATGACCCTGGCTCAACTGGGGCAGTGGCGTATTTAGAAGCGGCTAAAGAAATAGCCCATAGAAAGGTGAAGTAACTATGGCACAGCGTAAGAGTCTTGGTCGCGGTCTTGGAGCACTTATTCCAGATGTTTCACGTGAAACAAGAGGAGCCAAGCCAACGGCCAAGAAGGCCGCGCCTGCTAAAAAAGCTCCGGTGAAGGCCCCTGCAAAGGCTGCCGCTAAGCCACCAGTAAAGACTTCATCCCCAGCTCCTGCCAAAGCAGTAGCCTCGGCACCAGTTGAAATCGCTGGCCTAACTTTTGCCGAACTAAACATTCGCTCAATCGAGCCAAACCCACAGCAGCCCCGCACAATTTTTGACGAAGAGGCCCTGGCCGAACTGGTCCACTCGATCAAAGAAATCGGCTTACTTCAGCCAGTCGTGGTTCGTCCGAAGAAGTCGGGTGGTTATGAACTGATCGCCGGTGAGCGTCGTCTTCGCGCATCTAAGAAAGCCGGTCTTAAGAGCATCCCTGCCTTAATCAGACAGACCGCTGATGATGCGATGCTGCGTGATGCCCTTCTTGAAAACCTGCATCGCTCGAACTTAACTCCACTTGAAGAAGCCTCTGCCTATCAACAGTTACTAAATGACTTCGGGGGAACTCAAGATGAGCTAGCTGCAAAGCTGGGTCGTTCTCGTCCGCAAATCTCAAACACACTTCGCTTACTTAACTTGCCGCCAACAGTTCAGCGTCGCGTTGCAGCCGGTGTACTTTCAGCAGGTCATGCTCGCGCATTACTTGCACTTAAAGATGCAACCGCGATGGAAAAACTTGCAGCACGAATTGTTGCTGAAGGTTTATCAGTACGCAGTGTTGAAGAGATTGTTTCGCTTGACGAAGGTGCTCTTGAAAGTAAGGGCGCGACAAAGAAAGCCCTGCCAAAGATCAGTGCACCTGGGCTTAAGGATCTTGGCGATCGCATGTCTGAAAAATTAGACACTCGAGTGACTGTTCAACTTGGTCGACACAAAGGCAAAGTGGTAATTGAGTTCGCAACACTTGAAGACCTTCGTCGCATAGTTGAGATTGTTGATCCACCATCACGTGGCATGTTTGGCGAACCACTCAAATAAGCAAAAAAAAGAAATGTGACCTGCGTCACAATTTGAGTTTTTAGATATTTAGCCGATTCGTGGCGTGAATAAACGGCTTATCGCCGATGCTAAGTGTCCAGCAATCTGATCGCGCACGTTGTTATCAGCAAGTAGCGCAGCGTCATTTGGATTAGTTGCAAACCCAATTTCAGTTCGCACACTTGGCATGCGAGTTAAGCGAAGTAGATCCCATGTTTTTGCATGAGCTTGGTTATCAGCAAGGGGCAAGTGATTTGTTAGTTCTTCTTGAATGAGCTCAGCTAACTGAAGCCCAGTTGCCGATCTAGAAAATTGGTGACCAAAGTAGTAACTTGCAACACCACTGCCCAATTCATTTTTGTATTTATCCATTGCAATGGAAACAACTAAGTCGGCATTCTGTTCATTGGCAAAAGCCGCGCTAGCTCGCTCACCTTGGGACTGACCGTTCTTGGCTCTAGTTAAAAGAACCAAAGTGCCATGAGCACTCAAGCGGCCCTCAAGGCGACTTGCGATATCAAAACAAACTTCAGCGACGGTCAGATCTTGGTTAATAAGTTGATCGGCTCTGGCAATTGGCTCGATCACAATCGTTGCTGTTTCTAATGTTCGGGTTTTGCCAAAGCTATCCCAGGCACCTAGTTCCCTTAAGTGTTCTTGGTTGCCACCAGTGACCATTCGGCCAAGTCGGCCAAGGGCTCTAAAGGCTTCTGGTCCACAAATCCCATCGGCCCTAAGGCCAACACCAGTCTGAAATTCTCTAACGCAGCGATCAGTGATTTTGCCAAAAATCCCATCAACTCGGTCAATTGGATAGCCAAGTTCGGCCAAGCGCTGTTGTAATTGGGCAACATCTTCACCATGGATTAAATGACCTGGAGTGAAAGAAAGAACGCGATCACCAAGGGTCCATCTGGCTTCATCTAGGCGTCGAAGGGTTCTTGGCCCAACAATGCCATCGACGTTTAGGCCTCGACTTTGTTGGAATACTCGAACAGCCGCCAAGAGCTCATCATCGAAAATATCGTCAGCAGCACCCGGTTGCGTGGATAGCAAACCCAGGTGCATTAGACGATCACGAACCTCTTTAACCGCAGGTCCGCTGTCGCCGCGCTTTAGGATCACGGCTGACATTATTTATTAAATAAATTCAGCTAGTTCAGCTAGCAGAGCAGCCTTTGGCTTAGCCCCGATGATCTGCTTAACAACCTGACCATTTTGGTAAACGTTCAAAGTTGGAATAGAAGTCACGCCATAGTTAGCAGCTAGTGATGGATTCTCATCAACGTTGAGTTTGGCAATAACAAGCTTGTTGCCATGTTCAACAGCGATTTCATCAAGGATTGGGGCAACCATTTTGCATGGACCACACCATTCAGCCCAGAAATCAACCAGTACTGCTTTGCTGTTTGCCAGAACTTCAGTGCCAAAGTTTGCTTCATTAACAACTACTGCGGCCATCGCCTTCTCCTCTTTTGTTGTGGTCTAAGCATAAATCGTCAACTGCCAGATACCTGACAGCCAACTTATCTATCCGTGTAAGTGGGCTAAAAATCTTTCAGCATCTAGGGCAGCAGCGCAGCCTGAGCCAGCAGCTGTGATTGCCTGACGGTAAGTGTGATCAACCAGGTCGCCAGCTGCAAAAACACCTGAAAGGTTGGTGGCAGTGCTACCAGGTTTAGTGATTACATAACCTTCTTTATCAAGTTCAACCTGACCCTTAAGAAGTTCAGAGCGTGGGTCATGGCCAATCGCCACAAATAAACCAGTAATTGCAATTTGGCGTGTTTCACCAGTAACGGTGTCTTTCAGGGTTGCCCCACTTAGCTTCGGTTCGCCTTGAAGTTCAACAACTTCACTATTCCAAGCAAATTTAATTTTTGGATCGTTGTGTGCACGATCAGACATGATCTTTGATGCGCGAAGCTCACCGCGACGGTGAATCAACGTAACAGACTTGGCAAAGCGAGTTAGGAAAGTGGCTTCTTCAACTGCTGAATCGCCACCGCCAACAACTGCAATGTCTTGATCGCGGAAGAAGAAACCATCGCAAGTCGCACACCAAGAAACACCATGGCCAGACAATTCTTTTTCGCGGGCAATGCCAAGCTCGCGGTAACCAGATCCAGTTGCCAAAATAACTGCGTGGCTGCGGTATTCCTTACCTGAGCCATCCCAAACAACTTTTACATCGCCAGTTAAATCAACTTTGGTCACATCGTCAGTGATTAGATTCGCACCAAATTTTTTCGCTTGGGCTTTCATGTTTTCCATCAAATTTGGACCCATGATGCCATCTGGGAAACCAGGGAAATTTTCGACTTCAGTTGTGTTCATTAGCGCGCCACCAGCAGTGACTGCACCCTCAAACACAATCGGGTTAAGTTGAGCGCGAGCTGCATAAATTGCTGAGGTGTATCCAGATGGACCAGAACCAATGATGATTAAATCTGCAATTTCAGCTGACACGTTATTTCCTAAGATTCTTAAGTTAGCCCCTTAAGTTTACTTAGGGCCTTATTTATAACCGCGACTGGCGGTCCACTATTCCCTTGAAAACTTTGATGATTTAACTAGCGCTGAATTGTTTTCAGGAAATTGCTCACTTCAACAATCTGCATCTGCTTTGCGCAGAAGTAATAAACACCAGAAAAAGTTAGTGCCAAAGTGCTTAATTGGATTAATCCACCAAGTGCATTTTCTGGTGTGACAGTTGTGACAAATTGAGTTGTGATCCAACTCAACCCAAGGGCAATTAACGCAGCCACACTTACTCGAACTAGCAATCTAATTTGAGAAGCAGTATTTAAATTAACTTTTTGTCTAGAAACTAAGCGCCAAGTGAAAATCCAAACTGCGATATAGGAAATCGAATATGCCAATGCAAGCGCAGCAACCTTGTTTTCAGTTTCAACTCGAATAAATAAGTATGTGCCCAGGGTTAAATGCAATACGTTGAACCCAGCATTAATCAGAAATGGGGTCTTCGTATTTTCCCGAGCGTAGTAACTGCGCAACAAGACATAGAACATAGAAAATGCTGGTAGCCCAACTGCAAACATGGATGCAACTTTGCCCACAGCTTGACCCTGAGCACCAGATGACGCCCCGTAGCCATATAAGAACTGTCCAATTCGGTTTCCAGCCAAATACAACATCACAGCAAGGGGAACAGTTAAAGCAATTACTGAGCGCATTGCATTAGCAAGATCTTGATTAAATTTTTGATCAGCATGATCGTGGGCATGGGCACTAAGCCTTGGCAGTAACGCAGTAACAATTGAAACGGTAATAATCGAATGCGGCAACATCATCATTAACTGTGCTTTTTGATATGACGTAAAACCATTAGCAACTAAATTTTCATTAACCGCCAAAACGTTCGCATAAGTCGTTAAGTTTGAAACAATCAAAAATGAAATTTGATTAACAATTACAAAACCAATAGTCCAAATAGCAAGATCAGCGATTTTTCCTAAACCGCTACCTCGGAAGTTGAAAGTCGGATTAAATCCGTAACCAGCTTTCTTAAGAGCCGGTAACAAGATAACAGCCTGCAAAACAACACCTAATGTGGTGCCAAAGCCAAGTAGATAGATTTGCGAAGTCGTAACGGAATCAGTTGTTGGTACTTGAGTTGAAATTGATAAAAATGCAATCGCCGTAACAATCACGACGACATTGTTAATAATCGGGGCAAACATTGGCAGGATAAAAATGTCACGCGCATTAAGAACCTGGCTAGCAATTGTGTAGATGCCATAGAAAAAAACCTGCGGAATAAACCACATAGTAAAAATTGTGGCAACTTTAAAATCTTGGGCTGACCAAGAATTTGTTGCATAGAGCTTCACCAGCGACCCGGAAAAAATTACACCGAGTGTGACAATCACTAAAAGCACTAGACCAATAAAAGTTAATAGTTGATCAGTGAAAAGCTGTCCTTGATCTTCGTCATCTTTCATGTGGCGAACTAGTGCAGGAATAAATACTGCATTGATCGCGCCGCCGGCAATCAAAATATAAATAATGTTAGGAATACTGTTAGCAACTGAATAAGTGTCAGCAAAGATTGCAGTACCGATTGCTGCAACTAAAGCAATGTCGCGAAAAATACCTGTAATGCGACTGGTTAAAGTTCCAAGTGCCATCCCTGAGGTTTGGCCAACTGAACTAAATATATTTCGCACTTTTCCAGTTTCTATCTAAATTTTGTTTCCACGAGAACGCTTTACTATGTTGCTGATCGAAAGTAGTAACAACAATCCAAAAGCAACTAATACCAATGTACGGGCCAGTCCTTGGTATTCCGCAGATGAAATCTGAATCATGCGGGTATTTCCAAAAGGCTGACCATTTGGTGCATAAAGAGCTGCGGTTAAATTAAAAATACCCGTTCCAGTTAATTGAATATCCATCGGAACTGTTACACGTTTTCCGCTAGGCACTTGAATTACCGGCGACGGGTCACTACTAAAGCGTGAAGTTTGGGGACTAATCAATTGAACTACTACAGAAATATCACGATCTGAGTTATTAGCCACCGTGATTGGAATCTGAGTAGAACTTCCTGGAATAGTGATATTTCGCGAAGCCTCAATAACGATTTTGTCTTGATATCCAATTAATAGATCTTGGTTTGAACTTAAGAACTGGGTTGCCAAATCACCCGTTTGCCAAAGGGAACTAAAACCGCGCAGGCGAGCAAAAGTAAATGAATCCAAGTAGTTCCCATCAAGAAATACCGAGGCCATCTTTGACGAGCTAGTCGTTATGGAATCTCCAGCTTCAAGGAAATCTAGGTCAAAAGGCTCAACACCAAAGTCATTTAAATTTTCATAAGTTGTCGCAGGCGGCGTAATTAGAATTTGTGAAAGTAGAGAAGTTGTCAACCAGCTCTTGCCGGTTAAGTCGCTATAAAGATTTCGAACTTGATCAGCTGATGGTGACCAATCAAGTGGTGTAAGCAAAACTAAATTCTTGATCTGATCGATTGAAGTCAAAGTTAAATTTGCTAAAACACAATTCCGAATTTGAAATTCAACAATTCCATCCGAATTATTTTTAAAGCAATCTAAAACTGATTCATCTTGGGTTAGTGAATTAGTTTCACCAGCTACAACGGTTCCTTGAACACTGCTGTATTTATCACCTGTAATTGAAGTGTTAGTAATAATGGGCCTAACACCTTGCTCGCCCAGAGTCTTAATTGCATCACGTGAAAATTTTCCAGCAGGCGGCGCTAGAACAATATTGTTTGTCCCGGCCAAGTTTTGCGTCCTGATTATTAAATTAGTTAAATCGTCATCTCGATTAGAGGCCAACATACGGCTAACATCTGGTTGACCATAAATGCTTGCAACATACTTTCCAGATATTTCAGAAATCATAGAAGTAAGCGCAGCGGCTTGCTCTTTTAAATCAGAATTTGAAAGTTCAGCCAGCCATTGATTAATGCTTGGATCGATAACCCAAGTGATGTTCAAATCACGTGCGTTAATAATTAAGTTTGTTAACCTTTCAAGTTCTCTGGAATCTGAGTTGGTAGTAGCGCCATTAGCTAAGTGATAGTTAAGCGTTGAAAGTTGTACGGCCATCGAAACATTCATCACATTGGTCGGTGGCGCAGTGAAAAGTGGAATTGCAACTACGTCTGAATCAATTCGACTCTCTGTATAAGCAGTAACTCCAACCCCGTATAGACCATTTGAGAATGAGAGTGCGTCATCGGCAAAGAAAGTCATTTGCCAATCACTTTTTGAATTTGGCGCAACACGTTTTAACTTGGCTGAAATATTTGTTTGCGTTAAATTTGCTGAATCTCGATTTTCGAAAAATTTAGCAAGAGCGTACTTACTAACAATTTGGTTTTCAGTTCCCAGGACAATGTTTACATTGCTAAGTGCAGCAGTTCCTTTGTTTTCTACCTGTCCAGTTAGCCGGATAACATACCTTGAAGTCGACAAATCCTGCGTGACAAAAATATTTGAAATACGAATTTGAGCATCTAGCGTGGCAGCACTGGCTGAAACAGGATTTGAAATTGCCGAAAAAATCCAGGCGCCAATTAGAGCAACCAGTAATTTTCTGGAATGCATTAAGCGCTTAGAAATTGCCACGAACTCAAGAATACTTGGCTTTCAACTAAAGCAAATAGGCTAATAACCGTAATGTCTGCACAAATGGCCCCATTGAACATCGCAACCAAATTGGTTAACGATGCACTTAGTTCATTGCCAGATGTGATCGAACTTGGAAATCTATTTGCTGCTGCAGGTTATGACATCGCACTTGTTGGTGGAAGCGTTCGCGATTTAATTTTGCAACGCGACTCCGGAGATTTAGATTTCACAACTCCTGCAGTCCCAGAAGAAATAGTGAAAATTACTTCCAAATGGGCAGATCATATTTGGGATCTTGGCATGGAATTTGGCACAGTCGGTGTGCGAAAAAATAATCAAGTTTTTGAAATTACAACTTATCGTTCTGAAGTTTATGTTTCCGATAGTCGAAAGCCTTCAGTTAAATTTGGCACCGACATCAAAGAAGATTTGATACGACGCGATTTCACAATCAATGCCATGGCTGTCATGCTGCCAAGTTTGGAATTTATTGATCTGTTTAATGGGGTTGAAGATTTACTGAAGCGAGTAATTCGCACACCACGTGAAGCTCAGTTTTCATTTTCTGAGGACCCGCTTCGAATGATGCGCGCTGCCAGGTTCGCTAGCCAACTTGGGTTTATGCCAGTAGCTGATGTGATCATCGCGGCAACTGAAATGCGGGATCGAATTTCAATAGTTTCTGCTGAGCGAGTTCGCGACGAATTCACCAAACTAATTATGGGAGCCAACCCGCTTCAAGGCCTAGAAATACTTGAAGGCACGAAACTTTCAGAATTAATAATTCCAGAACTTCCAGCACTGCAATTAGAAATTGATGAACACCACCGACACAAAGACGTGTACGAACATAGCTTGAAAGTTTTAAGTCAAGCAATTGATTTGGAACAGATGCATGAACCAACTTGTGAACCCGATTTAGTTTTGCGCCTTGCTGCACTCTTACATGACATTGGCAAACCAAAGACGAGAAAATTTGAAAGTGGCGGTGGCGTAAGTTTTCACCATCACGAAGTTGTTGGCGCAAAAATTGCAAAGAAACGTTTGGCTGCCTTGCGATATTCAAATGAAATTATCGATAGCGTCACAAAATTAATTGAACTGCATTTGCGCTTCCATGGTTATGCAGATGGCCAATGGACCGATTCGGCTGTGCGCAGGTATGTACGCGATGCAGGTGATCAGTTAGTTCGATTACACAAATTGACTAGAGCTGATTGCACTACACGTAATCAACGTCGAGCGATGATGCTGGCAGCTACTTATGACGATCTAGAAGATCGGATTGCCAAATTATTAGAACAAGAAGAATTAAGTGCGATTCGCCCTGATCTTGATGGTCAAGAAATTATGGCTGAGCTGGGATTAAAACCTGGTCCACAAGTTGGTGCGGCTTATGACCACATGCTTAATGTGCGATTGGATAAAGGTCCGCTAACTAAAGATGAAGCGCTAGCCGAACTAAGAATTTGGTGGAAGTCTCAGTAAGTTTCGCGATTTGTAATAGTGCTGCCCAGTAAGCATCAAGACAACCAATAACACCGTTGAGGCAATCGAGACTCGAACAACTATGTCTGTTCTAACTGCTTCGATCAAGGTAAAAGCACAAATACCAGCAACGATTGAAACGTTAATTAACATGTCAAAAATTGAAAAGACTCGGCCACGATGTGCATCATCAATATCGCGTTGAATTGTTGTGTCTGAATTAATTTTCAAAAACTGCCCAGCACAGCCCAGTAAAAATGCTGCAATTAAAATTCCACGCATTGTTTGGCTTAAGAAACCGCTTACGGTTGAAACTAAAGCAGCCGCAGTGACAAATGTTGCAATCAGAATAATTGTTGATTGCCGTTCATCCATACTTTTTGTGACTCGTTCAATGCGACCATTCATAAGAGATGCCGAAATAATTGCCGCTACAAATGCCCCGCTACCTGCAGCAATAGCGCCGTAACCAAAATCAGTTACTGCATCTTCGGGGTTGCTTGAACTATTCCATACAGTTCTAGCCAGTAAGAGTGCCGTGACTGTTAATGTGCCAAAGGCTGCTCTCTGTAATGCAACAGCAGTCATGCTTCGAAGTGCATCAGGTGCGCCAATCAAGCGATTAACACCAGCACTTAATCCGGTGATTGCATTTCGAAATTCTTTCTTAATTTCATTTGTCACACCGTGTGGTCCAAGCACATCATTAGGTGCAAACGTTGTTGCAAAATATGCAGCAATTCCCGCAAAGACAGCGCCAATTACGATTAGTCCCGCATTTAAGTTGTCGGTGTTCCCCATGAGTTTTTGCATCCAAAGCCCAAAACCAACGGAAATTGAAGCGGCAACTGTGCCAAGTGTTGGGAAAAGCGCATTAGCGCCAACCAAATTTGATTCATCAACAACGTGTGGAACCGAAGCGGCTAATGCAGCTTGAATAAATCGATTAATACCAAGGCTGATTAAAACCAAAACTGCCAAAGTTTTGTTTGCATCATGTCCAGTGAAGACAACTGCAATAGCCAGCATTGTTATGACGCGCAAGATGTTTGCGCGATAAAGAATCGATCTACGTGACCAACTGTCGATAAACAAACCAACAAATGGTCCAATGATCGAATAGGGAATTAGCAAGATGGCAAATGAAAGTGCGATGCGCTCTGGGTTTGCCGCACGTTCTGGTGAAAATAAAACGAAAGTGGCTAAAGCTGTTTGAAGTATTCCATCGCCAGCTTGACCAAATAAACGAACGTAAAGTAATCGACGGGCATTTGGCCCTTTGAAAATTGAAAGCGAACTAACGCGCTTTTGCCGAACTACTTTCACAGTGAAAACGTTACCCGCTTCTTTTATTAACCAATGCAGCGCCGCAAGTTAAGTGGGACCCACAAAATGTGGGTCCCACCAGGAGGCTATTTATATTTAGTTTTCTTTTTGATTGTTGAATTAATTACTGAGCTTTGCCAGCAATGAAATCTTCAACAAGGTTCTTACAAGTTGTGTCGTCATATTGAACCGGTGGGCTCTTCATGAAGTAACTTGAAGCCGAAAGAATTGGGCCACCAACACCACGATCTTTTGCAATCTTGCATGCGCGGATCGCGTCAATAATTACGCCAGCTGAGTTTGGTGAATCCCAAACTTCAAGCTTGTATTCAAGGTTTAGCGGAACGTCACCAAATGCACGACCTTCAAGACGAACGAATGCCCACTTGCGGTCATCTAGCCATGCAACATAGTCAGATGGACCAATGTGAACGTTCTTGGCACCAAGGTCATGTTTTAGGTTTGAAGTAACAGCTTGAGTTTTTGAGATCTTCTTTGACTCAAGGCGATCGCGTTCAAGCATGTTCTTGAAGTCCATGTTTCCACCAACATTTAATTGGTAAGTACGATCTACGATCACACCGCGGTCTTCGAATAGTTTTGCAAGTACGCGGTGGGTGATTGTCGCGCCAACTTGGCTTTTAATGTCATCACCAACAATAGGTACACCAGCTTTAGTGAACTTGTCTGCCCATTCTTTTGTGCCAGCGATGAATACTGGAAGAGCGTTAACAAAGCCAACGCCAGCATCAATTGCACACTGTGCGTAGAACTTTGCTGCTTCTTCAGAGCCAACTGGTAAGTAACAAACAAGAACGTCTACTTTTGCGTCCTTAAGTGCTTTGACCACATCAACTGGCTTATCGTCAGATTCGACAACCATTTCTTTGTAGTACTTGCCAAGTCCATCAAGAGTGTGACCGCGTTGAACTGTCACACCTGTTGGTGGAACTTCTGAGAATTTAATTGTGTTGTTTTCGCTAGCAAAGATCGCATGTGCTAGATCTTGGCCAACTTTCTTCCCGTCAACATCGAACGCGGCAACGAACTCAACGTCGCGCACGTGATATGGACCGAACTGTACGTGCATTAGGCCTGGTACTTGTGCATTTGGATCTGCATCTTTGTAGTACTCAACACCTTGTACAAGTGATGAAGCGCAGTTACCTACGCCAACTATTGCTACTCTTACTGAACCCACTTTTTAGCCTCCTTATTGCTTTAGTGAATTACTTGCTTTTTGCAGAAGCTCCAGGTGACTTAGTTAAGCCACCAGATTCTTCATGCGAAATCAATTCGTTTAACCAGCGCACTTCTCGTTCAAGTGCATCTAGTCCGTGCTTTTGTAGTTCCAATGTGTATGCATCAAGACGTTCACGTCCTTTTGCAACATTGGTGCGCATCTCAGCTAGCCGAGTTTCTAATCTGACTCTGCGACCTTGAAGAATGTGAATTCTGGTGTCAGCAGAAGTTTGCGCAAACAATGACATGCGAACAGCGAAAGTATCGTCATCCCAAGCATCCGGACCACTATTTGTTAGTAGTGAAGATAAGTGGGCCTTGCCCGCATCGGTTAATACATAAACAATGCGATTGCGCTTTGGATATTTGTTGGTTGGATTTGAATCTTGTTCAGCCAAGAATCCACGTTCAACTAATGATCTAAGCGTTGGATAAAGCGCGCCGTATGAAATTGTCTTGAATAACCCAGTTACTGAAATAAGCCGCTTACGCAGTTCATAACCGTGCTGAGGGTTTTGCGAAAGAATGCCTAAGACTGAAAGCTCTAAAGCTTCAGAACGTTTAGCCACAGTTACTCTTTCATTTAGATGTATCAAAAAGATACATCAAGACAATACATTAGGCATCTCCGGAAGTCATATTTGCCCAAAAATAAGGCAATACCTGGGCCTTATTTATAGACATAGGCTTAATCCCATGGCCACAGGAAACCAAGGGATCAAGGGATATCGCCTTGGTTTGGGTGGCATGGCCCAAGAACCACCAAGGCCAATCCCGCACCCATATGAAGATGTGGCCGATCCAACAAGGCCAAGACATGTCTTGGATTACGTTCTAGCTAGGCGGGCAACCTTAGAAACAATCAAAAATGATGCTCTAGCTAGGGAACAAGTTTGCGACGCCGATCCATATTTATTAAGAGCAGCCAAGCATCATGGTGAACAAACTGAACGAAAATGCCCGATTTGTGCCAAATCAGATTTACGGCATGTCACATATGTATATGGTGATGACCTTGGATATTTAGCAGGCCGAGTAAAAATGTCTGCTGAATTACCGCAAATGGCCAGAGAGTATGGCCATTTTAGGGTTTATGTTGTTGAAGTCTGTGTTTTGTGTGGATGGAATCACCTTCAACTTTCTTATGTTTTAGGCGATGGCACACCACGCCGACCACCAAGTAAGCCAAGAGATGTGTTGGAATAGATAGATGAGTAAAGCCAAGCTGCCGAAATTTAATTTCAATTTCAAACTTCCAACACGTAGACAATTTGCCACTGGTTTTATTGTAACTTCAGTTCTTGGCATTGTCTTTTTGTTTGCAGCTGTTCGCGCAGTTGAAGTGCCTGCGCCAAATGACGTGTCGCAAGCTCAAGCAACAATTCTTTATTACGACGATGGCACCACTGAGCTTGGTCGCTTAGGTGAAGCAAACCGCGTTTCGCTAAATCTTGCAGAGATTCCGGTCACCGTTCAAGAAGCCGTATTAGCTGCTGAAGATCGTGATTTCTACGATCATGGTGGTTTTTCTATTCGTGGTATTTCTCGCGCATTATTTAATAACATCGTTGCGCGCATTAATCCATGGAACTCTGAAACTGGTTACGCCGGTGGTGGTTCAACAATTACTCAGCAGTATGCAAAAAATGCGTACTTAACTCAAGAACAAACAATTAAACGTAAAGTTCGCGAAATTATTCTTTCGATCAAACTCGAAACAATGATCACCAAAGAAAAGATTCTTGAAAACTACTTGAACACCAGTTTCTTTGGTCGCGGTGCCTATGGTGTTGAAACTGGTGCAAATGCATATTTTGGTAAGAGCGCCAAAGACATAACTATTGCTGAAGCTGCAGTTCTTGCATCAATTATTCAAGCGCCAAATGGCCTTGCACCAGAAAAGAATTTAGCTGGTTTAACAGAACGTTGGAATTACACACTTGATGGCATGGTTGAAAAAGGTTGGATAACACCTGAAGTTAGAGCTGTTCAAGTTTTCCCAACAATCATCGAACACAAGAATATGAATTCGTTCGCCGGACCAACCGGTCACTTAGTTGAACAAACTCGTCAAGAACTTTATGGTCTTGGAATTACTGAAGATCAACTAAACCGTGCCGGTCTTCGCGTCACAACAACCTTTAATAAACAAGCTCAAGATGCAGCTTTATCTGCAGTCATAGAAGAGGGTCCAACTGAAGGTATCGAAGGATTGCGAATTGGCATGGCTGCCGTTCGTCCCGGTACTGGTGAAGTTGTTGCCATTTATGGCGGTGCTGATTACCTGCAAGACCAGTTCAATAATGCAACACAAGCAATTGGCCAGGCTGGTTCGACATTTAAACCGTTCACATTGGCAGCAGCACTTGAAAACAATTTCTCGCTAGGCAGTGTCTTTAGCGGCATGAATAAGACCAAAGTTGATGGCTTTGAAGTTGTTAACTATGGCGATAATTCTTATGGCGAGTGGATCACATTGCTGCTGGCAACCGAAAACTCAGTTAACTCCGCTTATGTTTCGCTGGCTTATCAAGTAGGCCTGGACAAGGTTTATCAATCTGCCATTCGTGCTGGCATTCCAGAAACTGAAGTTGGCATGATGCCAAACCTTGCCTTCACCCTTGGAACCGCAAGTCCAAACGTTGTTGATATTGCAAACGGTTATTCAACGTTTGCTGCTCGTGGTCTGCAAACAGATTTGACTTACATAAAAAAAATTCAAGACAAAGCCGGCAACGTGATGTTTGAATACAAACCACAATCAGTTCAGGCATTCAGCACTGATGTAGCAGACACAGTTAGTTATGCATTAAAGAAAGTTGTTGAAGTCGGTACCGGTAAAGCTGCCTTGAGAGTTGGCCGTCCAGTTGCTGGTAAAACCGGTACAACTAATGACAATAAGTCAGCTTTATTCGCTGGTTACACACCACAACTAGCTGCAGCAATTATGTTCACTAAAGATGGTCCTGACGGTCAGCCAATGACATTAAGTGGAACTGGTGGCATGCGAACTGTTACCGGTGGTTCTTACCCTGCACGTATCTGGACTGCATTTATGAAGGGTGCACTCGATGGAGTTAAAGCAACCGGCTTTGGCGCCTTACCTACAGGTCAACCTGATGGCGCGAATCCAACAGGCACGCCAATCTATACCGGAATCGATCCAGCACTAGTTGGACAACAAGTTACTGTTCCAAACCTGATCATGTCACTTGCTGATGCAAGAGCAACTGCTTTTGCAAGTGGAATTGGTTTAGTTGAAAGTATTGGCGCAGACGTTGATCAAAATGCAACGCTTTATGTAATTAACCAATCGATTCCAGCCGGAACAGTTGTCACTGGTGGAACGGCAGTTGGTGTGACGATTACAAATTCGCCACCGACGCCTTAACGGAAATTAATTACGTCAAAAGTTGCAGTGGTATTTCGCACTGTGCATTCAAGTTGGTCGCCAACATTCACTTTGCGATCTTCACACCAAAGTAACGAAACATGCATGTGTGGCGGCTCAGCAAACGGCAAATTCTTTTTGCCTAATTTAAAAGGCGACCTTACTTTGCCAAGTGATTCTGAAATACCTTCAGAAAGGGCAATAGCCTTTGATCGAAGTGTGGTTCTAGAGGCAGGGGCAGCAAGTGCAACACCATGAGCGGTTCCACCACTAACTACAAGCAATCTGGCATGGCCGTGGCCATCAACTTGGCGGTAGCCAACATGTTCATGATCACCAGTTAATTCATGAATTTCTAGAACTGTCCCAGTGACTTGTAGACATTTTTGGCTTCCTAGCCAAAGTGAAGTTCCAAGGCGAACTGAAACTTCAATATTTAAATTATTTTCACTAGCAAAATCAAGAATTTGTGAAACATCTTTTGTTGAAACATGAGAAAGATTTAATTTCAGTGGCCAGCCCATCTGGTTTACCCGAGGAGCAATTGAATTAATCCAAGATAAAATTTCATTTAGTCGTGGCGAAATCTTTTTGTTGTTTATCCGAGCTGAGTTATCGAAATATTTTTTATTTAAGTTTTCTGGTTCAACAATCGGCAAGTGAAGATTTAATCCAACAATTTGAATGTTGTGTTGATCGCCATTTATTAACCCAAGAATTTCATTTGGATTTGCACCAAAGCGATGAGTTGATGTCTTACCTTCAACAAGTGCAAATTTAATGCCAGCGCTTGCAGCCTGGGCAAAATGTGAACCAGCAATCACTGCAATAATTCGGTGCGCATTATTTTTTGTCGCATGTTGCCAAGCTTTAACTGTTGCCTGATCATTTGGGTTAAATGGCTCAAGAACAATAATTTCATTTCCAAAGTCAGTTAGTGCTTGATCAAGTTCAAAAACAGTGCCAACAGCAATTCGATTCACACCAAGTTTTGTTGATTCATGACTAAGTGTTCGGCGTGTAAATCCGTAGCCATTACCTTTAATTACTGGAATGACTTGGGCATCTACTTTCTTAAATTCATCGATTACTGAATTTATGTTTTTTTCAAACAATGCGCGGTCAACAGTTAATGCAAAAGTCATAACTAATTACCGCCTTGCCATGTAAAGCTTGAACGCTGTCGCCCAAGGTTTTGAGATTACAAAATCCCATTCACCAACATATTCTTGAGCATAACCACCAGTTCCAAGTTTGAATTGAATCAAACCAAATAAATGGTCGTTTTGATCCAATGTGTCGGAAATTCCACGCATGTCATAAATAGAACTGCCAGCAGCCAAACTATCTTTGATCATGGACCATTGAATTGCATTGCTTGGACGCAAATCACGAGCAGCTGTCATTGAAGCGCCATATGAATACCAAGAATGATTTCCAACCCTGGTTAATGTGGTCGCAGCGATCGCACCTTCATAATCTGGATGCTCTGCGATAAATAACTTCATTCGCTTTGGATTTTCTTCGCGAAGTTGTGTCCACATTGTTTGGAAATAAGAAAGTGGTCTTGGCGTGAATTTGTCGCGCTTTGCTGTTTCCACGTAACACTTATGGAAAATCTCTAAATCTGCTTTAGTACCAACACGTACGGTAACGCCGGATTTTTCAGCTTTTTTAATGTTTCTACGCCAAAGCTGGTTAAAGCTATCTGAGACTTTTTCTTCAGTTTTATTCTTTAAATTAATTTGAAATACATAACGAGGTTGGTAGTCACCAAAGCCAGCCGCTTCAGCTTTTGGTTGATGCCAACCAAGCTTTTCTAGCTGAGTAGCCAGATTCAAACCAACTTTATTTGTTTCATCTGGAGTTAACTGACCAATTCGTTTTGCTGATTCATTTGCAATCGCATCTTTTAAAGTTTCAGCTTTCCAACGACGTATCCAAGTGTGTGGGCCAATTTTGATTTGGAAAACACCAATCGGTTTTAAGTAATTAACTAATGCAGTAAGCGCATCTGGAACTTGATTCGAAGACCAATCAATATCTGGACCTTCAGGTAAGTAAGCAAGGTATTTATTTACTTTTGGAACTTTACGCAATAAAACTAATCCGGCACCGATCAGTTGATCGTCATCAAACCATCCAAGTGATTTTGATATCCATCCTGATTTTGTTTTACCCCATGCTGGAGTTTGTAAAAAGGAAACTGAGTTTTGTGCATCAATATATTTAAGATGTTCATCAGAACTTATTTCTTTTACAAGTATCACTAAATATCACAACTACTTAAGCGCATCACGCAAAATTTTTAGATCAGTTTCTATGTCATCAAAAGGCGTTTCAAGCACTATTGGTGCATTGGCAACTTTGAGATTACGAATCAAAACATCTAAATCCATAGTTCCCGAATTGAGATTTGCATGGCGATCAGCACCAGAATCAAATGCATCTCGGCTGTTATTGCAATGAACTAAATCTATTCGACCTGTTGTATTTAAAATTGTTTCGGATAAGTTTTCTTGAGCGATGCCACCTGCGTGTGCATGACAAGTGTCTAAACAAAATCCAACCCCGGTAGTGCCAACTGCATCCCAAAGCCTGGCAATAGATTCAAGTTTGCGCGCCATTGAAAATTTTCCGCCAGCAGTATTTTCGATATAAACCGGAACTTTCATATCTAATTGATCAATAGCTTTAACCCAATTTGCTACACCAACTTTTGGATCATCATCCGCGGTGACATGACCACCGTGCACAATCACCGCTTTAGCACCGATCGAAGCAGCAGCATCGACGTCAGCTTGGAGTAACTTGCGACTTGGGATTCGCACTTTGTTATTTGTCGTCGCAACATTAATCACGTATCTGGCATGTACGTAAATATCGATTTTGGCAGCTTTGGCCGATTTCTTTAGACCCTCAGCGCCATCAGCATGTGGAATCTCGGTGCCTTTCCAGCCCTGGGGATCGGCGACGAAAATCTGAATCAGATCAAGGCCCAGCGATTTGGCTGTTTCAATGGGGTTTTCGCCACTTACATGGGAGCCAATAGCCAGTTTTGCCATGTCCCAAGGCTACCCATAAAACTGCAGTTCCCTTGAAATGCTTGGTTTTTTCAATGAGTCAAAAACCCCATAGAATTGGGATTCTTAATCCCTCCTGCCATGGAAAGACCATGGCCGATTAGTCCACAGGAGGTGGGTATTAAGTATGCGTAACTACGAAGTAGTAGTAATCCTTGATCCCGAGCTCGAAGAGCGTACGGTCGCACCATCACTAGACACATTCCTAAATGTTGTTAAAAAAGATGGCGGCGAAGTTCGCAAAGTCGATATCTGGGGTCGTCGCCGTTTGGCATATGAAATCGACAAAAAGGGTGAAGGTATCTACGCCCTGCTTGACGTCAATTGCTCACCAGCAGCAGTTGCAGAACTAGATCGTCAACTTAGCCTGAATGAATCGGTGCTTCGCACCAAGGTCATGCGGGTAGACAGCAAGTAAGGGGCAACCGCAATGGCACAAGGTGACGTAACTGTCACAGTTGTTGGAAACCTAACTGGTGATCCAGAACTACGCTTCACTCCAAACGGACAAGCGGTAGCTTCTTTCACAGTTGCTTCAACAACCCGTGTTCTAGATCGTAATTCCAATGAATGGAAAGACGGCGACACCCTTTTCTTACGTTGTAGCGTTTGGCGTCAGTACGCCGAGAACGTTGCTGAGTCTTTAACAAAAGGCACACGCGTTCTAGTTACTGGTCGACTAAAGCAGCGTTCATACGAAACTAAAGAAGGCGAAAAGCGCACTGTAGTTGAAATGGATGTTGACGATGTCGGTCCAGCACTTCGCAATGCAACAGCGAAAGTAAGTCGGGTAACTCGCGGTAGCGACGGTGGATACAACGCAGGTGGATCAAGTGCACCAAGCGAAGATCCATGGGCAGCACCGATGACTAACGACGAACCACCTTTCTAGGTATCACTTTTTAAACCAAACCATTCCGGATAAAACCGGGCTCATAAGGAGAGCACCACAATGGCAAAGCCACCAGTACGTAAGTTCAAGCCAAAGGCTTGTGCATTCTGTAAAGAAGACAGCGCAGCAATCGATTACAAAGACACTGCACTACTTCGCAAATTCATTTCTGATCGCGGCAAGATCCGCGCTCGTCGAGTAACTGGCAACTGCACCCAGCATCAGCGCGACATTTCTAATGCGGTAAAGAACGCACGCGAAATCGCACTTCTGCCTTACACCTCAACTGCACGATAAGGAGTATTTGAAAAATGAAACTTATTTTGACTCAAGAAGTTAACGGCCTTGGTGCCGCAGGTGACGTTGTTGAAGTTAAAGACGGTTATGGCCGTAACTTCCTAATGCCAAAGGGCCTAGCAACAGCTTGGACTCGCGGCGGCGAAAAGCAGGTTACTCAAATCAAGCGTGCACGTAACAAGCGTGCCGTGCGCGACCGCGAACATGCACTTGAAATTAAAGCTGCATTGGAATCATCAGCAGTAGTGCTTAACGCACGCGCTGGTGAAGAAGGTCGTCTATTTGGTTCAGTAACTGTTGGCGACATCGCAGATGCAATCAAGAGCGTTGAAGTTGATAAGCGCAAGATCGTGCTTACTTCACCAATCAAACTTGCTGGCAAGCACAGCGTTGCAGTTCGTTTGCACCCAGATGTAGTTGCTCAAATTACTGTTGATGTTCGCGGTAAGAAGAAGTAACTAAACAAATTAGATTCTGGGGTCATTCAGCAAAGAATGACCCCAGAATTATTTAACCAAGATTAAATATCAATTCCAGAAAGAAAATAATGACAACTTTATTTACACTTCACACTAATCACGGCGACATTCGCATTAACATTTTCGATAACCATGCACCTAAAACTGTTAAGACCATCCTTGGTTTAGCAGAGGGAACGATGGAGTGGACAGATCCACGGACCAATGCTGCAACAACTAAGCCGCTATACGATGGCACCATTTTCCATCGCATCATTCCTGGTTTCATGATTCAAGGTGGCGATCCACTTGGTCAGGGTATTGGTGGTCCAGGTTTCAAGTTTGCAGATGAACCACATCCAGAATTAGTTTTCGACAAGCCATACTTACTTGCAATGGCAAATGCTGGACCAAATACAAACGGTTCACAGTTCTTCATCACTGTTGCGCCAACCACATGGCTTAACTTCAAACACACCATCTTCGGTGAAGTTGCTGATCAAGAAAGCCGCGACGTGGTTGATGCAATTGCAAATGTTGCAACCGGAGCCATGGATCGTCCAGTAGAAGATGTAGTTATTAACAAAACTTCAGTTACCCGTAGCTAATTAATTATTCTCTAGTTATGAGTACTTGCTACCGGCACACTGATCGCGAGACATATATAAACTGCTCGCGTTGTGGTCAATTTATTTGCCCAGAATGTATGGTCAGTGCGCCGGTAGGTTTTCAATGCGTTGAATGTGTTGGACAAAACCAAGCACCAAAAGTTAATGCAAGTTTTGGCGCCAGCCGAAACCAAATTCCAGTGGTTTCAAAGTACTTAATTGGAATTTGTGTTGGCGCTCTTTTCTACACACTTTTAAATGGCGGCGTCAGTTACATGGCGTTGCAATTTGGAATGGTGCCCGAAGCAATTGCAAATGGCCAGTGGTGGCGATTAGTAAGCGCCGCATTTTTACACGGTGGCATTTTGCATCTGGCATTTAATATGTATGCGCTTTACTGGCTTGGTCCTCAACTAGAGCAATTACTTGGCCATGCTCGTTTTGCTTCTATTTATATGTTGTCGGCCATTGGTGGAAATGTAATCTCGTATTATTTTTCTGACATCGCAACAGTCTCGGTTGGTGCATCTGGCGCGATCTTCGGATTGATGACTGCAACAATTGTGATCGGTCGAGAACTTCGGGCTGATGTGTCGCAGCTAATGACTTTGTTAGTTTTAAACGTTGTGATTGGTTTTGCCAGCGCTGGAATTGATTGGCGTGCACATTTAGGCGGCGCAATTGTTGGCGCTGCCACAGGGTATTTACAGACCCATAGCGGAAAGAATTTACGATTTTCAGGAATGACTGCAATCGTTTTAATACTTCTGGCTTTGGTGTTTGTAAGGAATCAACAAGTGCTAACTGCACTGATCGGGCAATAGTAAGGTTGAGTTATGCCAATTTCTAAAAAACGTAAATCACTTAAACCGGCTTATGTGCCGCCAACAACTGGCCCAGTTAATCCAGTGAAGATCGGCAGTCCAGCCTGGCTTGTACCAACAATGGTGACGATGTTTGTTCTTGGGTTAATTTGGATCGTAATTTTTTATCTTGTTGGTAGCCAAGTTCCAGTTATGAAAGACCTAAGTAATTTGGTCAATGTTTTAATTGGATTTGGCTTTATTGGAATTGGGTTCGCCCTTTCCACCCGCTGGCGTTAGGGAACCGAATACACCCTTTAATTACATGGGTGTAATTTCTCCCCAGCCGTGGATAAGGTTGTGGATAAGTCCATTATGAAAATAGATGAGCGTCGAGTTAGGCATGCAGTCACTGCATTAATTGCAGCTGCAGCCGGATTGCTCTTTGTGTCTAGTCAGCAAACTGCAGCTGGCACCAACATTAGAACTGCAGGCCTTGAAGACTTGCGTGGGCTAATTATCAACCGAGCTAAGGGAATGGTTGGTTTAGAGCGTGATGTTAACGAACTCCAAAAAGAAGTTACGCAGCTGACTTCAGCAAAAACCGATCAAGAACTCAATAGCCAAATCTCTAATCTAGAAAAGCAAGCAGGGCTCACCGAAGTTACCGGCCCAGCACTTCAAGTTTTATTGGATGATGCTCCACGCATTCCAGGTTCTGGAATACCTGAAGGATTTGATGCCAATGACTTGGTTGTGCACCAACAAGATGTGCAGGCAGTCGTTAATGCATTTTGGCGCGGTGGCGCAACTGCAGTTAGCGTGATGGATCAAAGAATTATTTCAACTTCAGCCATTAGATGCGTTGGTAATACTTTGTTACTACAAGGGCGCGTTTATAGTCCTCCATTTAAGATCACCGCAATTGGTGATACCGTAGCATTGCAACTTGCTTTAGATTCTGAACCTGGAGTTCAGGCATACAGGCAGTATGTTGAAAAAGTTAATCTAGGTTGGAAGACAAACGTTCTTAGTGAAACAACTTTGCCAGCCTGGCAAG
>JBDLPR010000107.1:0-3692 GCA_039800985.1 Actinomycetota bacterium
GGAACTGTAATTCCAACAGTTAAGAAAGCTGTCCCTGGTAAAAAAGCTGCGCCAAAACGTCCAGTACTTGAAGATGATGAATCAAAGTGGCTTAAGTCAGAACTTAGTTTGATCCGCAAGCGTTTAACTAAAGAAGTTAACGAACTCACTGCTGAAATTGAACAAGAAGAACAACGTTTCCATGCACTGATCGCCGAAAGTGGCGAGGGTGCTGGTGATGACCAAGCAGATGCTGGCGCAAAAACATTCGAGCGCGAGCATGAAATTTCGATTCTGACTAACAAGAAGATTTTGTTAGACCAGTCAAACCATGCCTTAGAGCGCATTGCAGCTGGTACATACGGATATTGCGAAAATTGTGGCAAGCACATTGGAAAGATGCGCTTAATGGATGCAAATCCACGTGCAACTTTATGTATGGCCTGCCGCGAACGCGAAGACCGTAGTTAATTTACTCGGATCTTCGACAATACTTATATTGTGTATCGCCGGTTAATTTTTAAGATTGCCATCGCAGTAGTTCTGCTGGACCAATTATCAAAAATTGCCGCTGTGGCCTTTCTGGAAGATAAAGCACCCGTTAAATTAATCGGCCACTACCTGCAGCTTTCTTTCACCAGAAATCCAGGTGCGGCCTTTTCGATGGGCACGAATGTAACGTTTATTTTCACAATTTTTTCAATTACGGTTGCGGCAGTAATTATTTGGCAATCGAAAATTATTACTCATCCAATTTGGGCTATTTGCGCTGGCGGCTTTCTAGGTGGGGCAGTTGGCAATTTAATTGATCGATTAGTTCGTTCACCTGGCATTTTCCATGGGCATGTGGTTGATTTCATTGTTTTTCCAAATTTCCCGTATTTCAATTTGGCAGATAGTGCTGTGACACTTTGTGCGATCACTGCGGCACTACTTTCTTTCCGGGGCATCGATTATTCTGACGAATCAGCTGAGCTGGCCAAATGATCCGTACTTGGCCAGTTCCTGAAGAACTAAATGGCGAACGTTTAGATGTTGCACTTGCCAGACTTACTGGAATGTCTCGGGCAGTTTGCGCTCAGTTAATTGACGAAGACCGGGTAACGATAAATAAAAAACGCGCCCAGAAAAGCACAAAACTTAACTTTGGCGAAGTAATCGATGTTGAACTGCCTGATCCTGATCTGCATGATGAAGAGCCAACAGTTGAATTGCCAGTTGTTTATAGCGATGACGATTTAGTTGTTATCGACAAACCAGCTGGCGTGGCAGCACATCCAAGCGCTGGGTGGAGTGGACCAACTGTAATTGGTTCACTTGTTGCGATGGGGCATGTGTTAACCGCCTATGGACCAGAAGAGCGCAAAGGAATTGTCCATCGGCTTGATGTTGGCACCAGCGGTTTAATGGTTGTGGCTAAATCAGAGCGGGCATATGTAAGTCTGAAAGATCAATTTAGAGATCGAACTGTCACAAAGCTTTATCACACACTTATTCAGGGTCGGCTTGATCCAACTAGCGGAACAATTGATGCGCCAATAGATCGTCATCCGAATAGTTCTTATCGATTTGCTGTGATGTCTAGTGGCCGGCCAAGTATTACGCACTACGACACCTTGGAAGCTTTTGCTTATGCCTCGTTGCTTGAAGTTCACCTGGAAACTGGGCGAACTCACCAGATTCGCGTTCACATGTCAGCACTTCGCCACCCATGTTGTGGTGACCTTACTTATGGCGCTGACCCAACACTTGCGGCCAAGTTAAAACTAGATCGCCAATGGCTACATGCAGTAAAACTTGGGTTTACTCATCCAGGAACTGGGGAAGAAGTCCAATTCACTTGTGAATACGCGCCAGAACTAGCACGCGCGCTGGCGCTTGCAGCCGACTTGTAAGATTTTCAAGTAGTCAGCTCCTAAGGCTTCCCACTAACGCTGCTAAACCAAAAAAAGTTAATAATCCTTAAAGTATTTGTCCCTGGAAGCAAGAGGCCCGCTAGTGAGTAACGACTCGTTTGTACATTTACATGTGCATACCGAGTACTCAATGCTCGATGGCGCAGCCAGATTAGACAATCTATTTAGTAAAGCCGCCGAACTTGGTCAGCCGGCTGTGGCAATGAGTGATCACGGCAATCTTTATGGCGCATATGACTTTTGGAAAAAAGGAACTTCAACTGGTGTAAAGCCAATTATCGGCTTAGAAGGTTATTACGCACCACAAGGCCGCAAAGAGCGTGCACCTTTTGATTTTGGTTCAGCAACACTTGATGACACATCAATTGATAGCGCCGGACGTGGGCGATACAACTACACCCACATGACTATCTGGGCCGAGAACAATCAAGGCCTGCATAACTTATTTAAACTCTCATCTCTTGCCAGCCTTGAAGGCTATTACTACCAGCCGCGTTTCGATGAAGAATTACTTTCGCAATATGGCAAAGGTCTGATTGGAACAACCGGTTGTCCATCAGGTGAAGTTAATCGATGGCTACAAGCTGGAAATTACAAACAAGCTCTCAAAACAGCTGCAACTATGCGCGATATTTTGGGTGAAGGAAATTACTTTGTTGAACTTATGGATCACGGCATTGGCATTGAACGTCAAACTCGTGATGGATTACTAAAGATCGCCAAAGAACTTAATCTGCCGCTTGTTGCCACAAATGACTTGCATTATGTCTATCCAGAAGATGCGCTGATGCACGAAGTGCTTTTGTGTATTGGTACGCGCACAACAATGGATGACCCAAAGCGCTTTAAATTCGATGCCCAGGACTTCTATCTAAAGTCATCACAAGAAATGCGCGAACTTTGGAGTGATTTCCCAGAAGCTTGTGACAACACACTTCTAATTGCTGAGCGCTGCAACGTAAGTTTCACTGAAGGTCAGAATTTATTGCCAAGTTTCCCAGTTCCTGCTGGCGAAACCGAAAACACTTGGCTCGTTAAAGAAGTTATGGCTGGGCTTGAATGGCGATTTGGCAAAGGCAACGTTCCGGCAACTCACGTTGAACAAGCGAAATACGAACTTCAAGTTGTTGAACAAATGGGATTCCCTGGTTACTTCTTAGTGGTAGCTGACTTATGTCGACATGCACGTGAAGTTGGAATTCGCGTTGGTCCTGGCCGTGGCTCTGCTGCAGGTGCTGTGATTGCCTGGGCACTAGGTATCACTGAACTTGATCCAATAAAACATGGCTTACTTTTTGAACGCTTCTTAAACCCAGAACGTATTTCGATGCCTGATATCGACATCGACTTTGATGAACGTAGACGCTCAGAAATGATTCGCTACGCAACTGCAAAGTATGGCGAAGAGCGCGTTGCGCAGATTGTTACTTACGGAACTATTAAAGCTAAGGCTGCGGTGAAAGACGCAACACGCGCATTAGGTTTCCCTTACGCACTTGGTGACAAAGTAACTAAAGCGATGCCACCTGCGATTATGGGTAAAGACATTCCACTTTCTGGCGTCTTTGATCCAGAGCACCCACGCTATGCCGAAGCTGGTGAAGTTCGAGAACTTTACGAAGATGATCCAGACATTAGATCAATCGTTGATACCGCACGAGGTATCGAAGGACTTAAGCGTCAACCTGGTGTGCACGCAGCAGGTGTAATTCTTTGTCGCGAACCACTTATGGATGTGATTCCAGTTTGGCGCCGTGAACAAGATGGCGCAGTGATCACTCAGTTTGATATGGGTGC
>JBDLPR010000108.1:0-2816 GCA_039800985.1 Actinomycetota bacterium
AGATGACGCATACCGCTGAGCCCGCCAAGTCTGGCGATTCTCGAGTAGTTCTCGATTCAAGTGATATTTCCAGAGCATTAACTCGATTAGCCCACGAAATTATTGAACGCACTCAAGGTGCGCAAAATCTAACTTTGATGGGTATTCCAACAAGAGGTGCAGATTTAGCTGCGCGCCTTGCTGCAAAAATTTCTGAAATTCAAGGAACAACCGTTCCAGTCGGCGCAATTGATGTGACGATGTTTCGCGATGACCTTCGGCTTCGCCCAGCAAGAGCGCTGCAGCCAACTAACATTCCAACTGAAGGTATCGAAGGTCGCTTAGTTGTCCTTGTTGATGATGTTCTTTTCTCCGGTCGGACAATTCGCGCCGCACTTGATGCACTTAGCGAACATGGTCGGCCGCAAGCCGTTCAACTAGCGGTGCTTGTTGATCGTGGCCATCGGGAACTGCCAATCCGCGCTGATTATGTGGGCAAGAACTTGCCGACTTCAAATAAAGAATCAGTTCGAGTCCACTTAGTTGAACGCGACGGCGTAGATGAAATTGCAATCGAGGGTGGCAGATGAAGCACCTCTTAAGTGCAAGCGATCTAAGTCGCGATGAAGCAATCTTGGTTTTAGATACCGCAGCCCAATTAGCAGCAGCTACCGAACAAGGCGTTGGCAAACTTCCACCACTTCGTGGGCGCACAGTCGTTAACTTGTTCTTCGAAGATTCAACTCGTACCCGTATGTCATTTGAAGCTGCAGCAAAACGCTTAAGTGCTGATGTGATCAACTTTTCAGCCAAAGGCTCAAGTGTTTCAAAGGGTGAGAGCCTTAAAGACACCGCATTAACTCTTGAAGCGATGGGCGCCGACGCAGTTGTAGTAAGACATAGCAGCAGTGGCGCGCCACATCGCTTGGCAAACGCTGGCTGGATTTCAGGTGGCGTTGTTAATGCAGGTGATGGAACACACGAACATCCAACTCAAGCGCTACTTGATGCTTTCACGCTTCGCAAACACCTTCGCGATGCAAGTGGAGATTTAACTGGCGCCAAAGTAACAATCGTTGGCGACATTTTGCATAGCCGAGTGGCTAGATCAAATGTCATCTTGCTACACACTCTTGGCGCCAAAGTTCGCTTAGTTGCACCGCCAACTTTGCTCCCAATTGGCGTTGAAAATTGGGGCTGCGAAGTTTCTTATGACTTAGATGAATCCCTAGCCGATACCGATGCAGTGATGATGCTTCGCGTTCAACGCGAACGCATGAACCAGTCTTACTTCCCAAATGCACACGAATACAGCAATCGCTACGGATTAACTAAAGCGCGCATGAATGCAATGGCAGATCATGCGATTGTGATGCACCCAGGACCAATGAATCGCGGCATGGAAATTTCAGCTGATGCTGCAGATTCAGCTAGGTCAGTGGTGGTTGAACAGGTCGCAAATGGTGTGAGCGTTCGCATGGCCGTGCTTTATTTACTACTTGGTGGATCGGGGATCTAATGAATACCAAATCAGTTGTAATCAAAAATGTTGGCATTCTTGGCAAAGATGTAAACGACATCTTGATTGAAGAAGGCTTGATTGCCAAGATCGGCAAAAACTTAAGTGCTGACACCGTAATCGATGGCACAGATTGTGTCGCCCTTCCTGGCTTAGTTGATCTGCATACTCATCTTCGTGAACCAGGTCGCGAAGATGCTGAAACGGTTTTATCTGGATCCCGCGCTGCTGCTAAGGGTGGCTTCACTGCAGTTCACGCAATGGCTAATACAAATCCAGTTGCCGACACCGCAGGTGTAGTTGAACAAGTTTGGCGACTTGGCCAAGAAGCAGGTCTAGTTGATGTTCGTCCAGTTGGCGCAGTTACAAAAGGCCTAGAAGGAAATGCACTTGCTGAACTTGGCGCGATGGCAGATAGCGCAGCGAATGTTCGTGTGTTTAGTGATGACGGTAAATGCGTTCATGACGCAGCACTAATGCGCCGCGCACTTGAATACGTAAAAGCATTTGATGGTGTTGTTGCTCAGCATGCTCAAGAACCACGCTTAACTGATGGCGCCCAGATGAACGAAGGTGAACTTTCGGGCAAATTAGGTTTGGCTGGTTGGCCAGCAGTTGCCGAAGAAGCAATCATCGCCAGAGATGTATTACTTGCTGAACATGTTGGATCACGTCTTCACGTATGTCACTTATCAACTGCCGGAAGTGTTGAAATTATTCGCTGGGCAAAAGGTCGAGGAATTAATGTGACTGCTGAAGTAACACCGCATCACTTGTTCTTTACTGATGATGTCGTTGCTTCCTACGATCCGATTTATAAAGTGAACCCACCGCTTCGCACTCAAAAAGATGTTGAAGCCGTTCGCGCTGGTTTAGCTGATGGCACGATCGATATCGTGGCAACAGATCATGCTCCGCATCCTGCTGAAGATAAAGATTGCGAATGGACTGCAGCTGCATTTGGTATGACCGGGCTTGAATCAGCACTTGCAATTGTGAATGCAACCATGGTTAAAACTGGATTAATTACCTGGAGCAGAGTTGCTGATGTGATGTCAGTTAACCCAGCCAAGATTGGGCGAGTATTTGATCAAGGTCAACCAATCCAAGAAGGTAAACCAGCAAACATTGTTGTGTTTAATCCAAATGTTGAAATCAAGGTTGACCCAACAAAAACTGAAAGTGGTAGTCGCAATACGCCATATCGTGAATTAACTTTGCCTGGCCAGGTTGTGGCAACAATTTTCCATGGTGAACCAACTGTGCTTAATGGGGAAATTGCCAAATGATTAGCGCATTAATCCAAACTGCATCTTCA
>JBDLPR010000109.1:0-2967 GCA_039800985.1 Actinomycetota bacterium
CACTAATGCTTCTGGACTAACTTCATGCACTGCAGCGCGTAGTCCTGGAACATATTTCTGGGCTTCCAGCGAATCTGCTGGCTTATCTAAGATCACATCGAGACGAACCAGTCCATCAACATACTTAACTTCTGGCATTGGCATACCAGGGATGGCAGGACCAGTT
Organism: Actinomycetota bacterium; assembly: GCA_039800985.1. Classification (GTDB taxonomy): domain Bacteria; phylum Actinomycetota; class Actinomycetes; order S36-B12; family UBA5976; genus UBA5976. The sequence continues at coordinate 167 of JBDLPR010000109.1, forward strand.
AGTTTTGGAGAAACTGAAAAAACACCATCAAGGTTTTGAATGGCATTTGTGATTTTTTCTTGGTCCGCTTGTGGCGCGACGATCACAGTTGGATCACCTTGGCCAGCTGGGAAGTGTTCACCAAGTTTTTCAAGACCAACAACTGAGTCTGGCTTAGTCGAGAATGCATCTGTTTGAGATAAGCCACCAAGGTTTAACTGGGTGACGAATGCAAAAGCACCTAGCAAAATAACCGAGGTTGAAATCCAGGTACGCTTTGGATGTTTTTCAACGCTATTGGCAACTTTTGACCAAACTCCGGTTAGTTTTTCATCAACATCATCATGGCGTGGAATACGTGGCCAGAAAACCCAGCGACCCATAATTACCAAAATGGCTGGAAGCAAGGTCAGCATTACAAGCTGTGCAGCCAAAATACCGATCGCTGAAACTGGTCCTAAACCACGCACCTGGGCTAAGTCTGAAAGTGAAAGTACTAATAGACCTGCAATAACTGTTAGGCCTGAAGCCACGATTGGTTCTACTACGCCACGAAGTGCAACTCGCATTGCTTTGTAGCGACTATCGAAGTGATGTAGTTCTTCGCGGTATCTTGCGATAAGTAACAATGCATAGTCAGTTGCCGCACCAATAACAAGCACCGACAAAATACCTTGGGACTGACCATCAAGCTTGATTAAGTCATTCTTGGCCAGCAAGTAAACCAATCCACCGCCAACTGATAGCGCCCATACTGCGCTAAGTAATGGAATAATCCAAAGAATTGGCGAGCGATAAACAAAGACCAAAATAATCGCCACAACTGCCAAAGTTGTGCCAAGCAAACTTGTATCAATGGATCCGAAGCTGTCGAATAAATCAGCCAAAATGCCACCGATACCAGTTACATGTGATTCAAAACCAGTTAATTCAGCAGCTTTTTCACGAACCGTTTCAATGATTACTGGAAGGGCCGGTTCATTATTTTCAAGTGGAACTGCAATGGTTTCATCGGCCAAATTGAACGAAATAATTGCGGCTTTGTTATCTGGGGCTGGGATTGGGAATAGCGATCCGGTTTGAACTAAATAGTCACCGATTCTCTTGCCACCGCTATTTGGAACTTCAAAACCTGGAATGCTTTGGGCAAATCCATTGAGCGTTCCAAGTGTGGCTTCATTCATTTCACCGGTGAAAATAATCAGCGCAGGTAAAACCGAGTCAACTTGGTCTTCAAACTTGATTGAAAGTTCGCCAGCTTTGGTAGATTCAGCTGAACTTGGCAAGAAGCCAGCACTGTCGTTTTCTTGAACACTTGAAAGTTTTCCAAAAAGTGGTCCAGTGGCTCCGCCAACGCCAAGCCAAGCCACAATCAAAATGATGGCTAGCCAAAGTGGCTTACGAGCTGATTTTTCTTTAGTGCGGCGGCGGCTGTGTGTAGCCATGTGATTACCCCAGAGGTTTTGTTAGATGAATTAATTAATTCTTTACGTTCACCCTAATTTACTGGTATCCCCGTTCCCGAAATGCGGTGCGCTAACCCTATTTTGCGCATAGCGAAAGTGTCTTTATTGGCGTTTTTAGCCTTGTTTTTACTGGCATAGGCTTTAATCTGTGCCTGTTGTAATAGATAGTTCGACCCTTACCCAAAGCAATAACGCAAGCATGCTTTCTGGCTATCAAGAAATGTGGGAAACCCAAAAGCAAATCCATGCCGGAGTTGTGGGCGGCACTACCCCAGACACCATTTTGCTCGTCGAACACGAACCCGTTTACACAGCTGGCAGACGCACTGAAATTTTCGAGCGCCCCCAAGATGGCACCCCTGTAGTTGATGTTGATCGTGGTGGAAAAATAACTTGGCATGGTCCAGGTCAATTAGTCGGTTACCCGATTGTCAGATTGCCAGCTGCCCTGGATGTGATCGCCCATGTTAGGCGTCTTGAAGAAGTCATTATTAATACGTGTAGTGAAATTGGCCTAACAACCCAGCGAATTAAAGGTCGAAGCGGTGTTTGGATTGTTGATAACACTGTTGATCGAAAAGTTGCGGCAATCGGCGTTCGCGTTGCCCAAGGAGTTGCCATGCATGGCTTCTCGCTTAATTGCAACAACGACCTTGCTTGGTTTGATCGGATAGTCCCTTGTGGAATTTCTGATGCATCAGTGACCACGCTTTCAAAAGAACTGGGACGTGAGGTAACAATCCAGGAGGTTTTGCCAATTGTGACAAGGCAACTTCACCAAATATTTGATCCACTTGTGCCAAGCGTAGAATTAAGCCATGTCTGATCCGTATTTGAATGATGGCACTTCAGAGAAATCTGATGGCCCACGTTTACTTCGGATTGAAGCACGTAATGCGCAAACACCTATCGAGCGCAAACCATCTTGGATTAAAACCAAATTAAAAACTGGTCCGGAATACACCGAGATCATGGGCTTGGTTAAATCAGGTGGACTTCACACAGTTTGCCAAGAAGCTGGCTGCCCAAATATCTATGAATGCTGGGAAGATCGCGAAGCGACATTTTTAATTGGTGGCGATCAGTGCACCCGTCGTTGTGACTTCTGTCAGATTGATACCGGTAAACCACAACCGCTTGATCGTGACGAACCACGTCGTGTGGCGCAGTCTGTAGCGACAATGCAACTTAAATATGCAACCGTTACTGGCGTTGCTCGCGATGATCTTGAAGATGGTGGCGCATGGCTTTATGCCGAAACTATTCGCGCAATCCACAAGGAAGTTCCTGGGTGCGGTGTTGAAATGCTGGCCCCTGATTTCAACGGCAACCCAGAATTATTAAAAGAAGTATTTG
>JBDLPR010000110.1:0-3123 GCA_039800985.1 Actinomycetota bacterium
ACATCACCAAGAGCAAGGCCTGGAACTAGTCCCGCTGGTCTATTTGGAAAATTAGCGAGAGTTTTATGCAAACTGTTTCGAAAGCTGTTGGCCAGATACTGATATTTAGGTGGAGTTTGAATTATTAAGACATCCCCAGTGACAGTTAACTTGGCTACTACCCCACGGATTTTTTCGGATTGATTTAATTTTCCAATTAATGTCAGCTTTGTTTTTGGTGGCAGATTTTGAACTTTTGAAAACTGATCACCAGAAACAAAAACTTGCACTGGTACGCGCAATCGAAAAGTGTCGCCACGGAATTTCACTTGAGTAACTTGAAACTTAAAGACTCCAAAATCTCTGGTGCCAAGATCAAGGGCATTAACCACTTGACTTCGTCGAACATCATCAATAGTTAAGCCAGTTACTTCAACGACAGCATGTTCATTAGCCGCGCCAGTTAACGGCTCTGAATAAAGCGGGACTAGCCGTAATCCTGCTAGACCAACCCCAGCAACTAGACCGATGATTGCAAGTTTGATGCTGGTTTTATCCCAGATAAATATGTTGGATTTTTGATAATTCAGGATTGAAAAAGCAAATGCAATTAGTAGCCAAAGCAGAATATCTGCCGGGTCAAATTTGCCAGCAACAATTAGGGTTACACAAGTTCCAAACCAAAGCCCTGTAGCAAAGGAACCTAATCTGAAATCCATTAAACGCGGACTGCAGATTTTAAGCGATTAAAAAGTTTTGACCCAATCCCTTCAACCTCTTGAAGTTCATCAACTGAACTAAATCGCTGGTGTGCTTGGCGCCATTCCAATATCCGGTTTGCCATGACCGGTCCAATTCCGGGCAATGAATCAAGCTGTTCAACCGTTGCGGTATTTAGGTCAATTCGGTTATCCATTGCACTAACCGATGTAGCGCCAACTTGAATCAATTGGCCATCTTCAACGTGCGCGGCCAAATTCAAAGTGTCTTGCTTCGCTTCACTAGTGAAACCTCCCGCAGCATTGATTGCATCAATAACGCGGCTGCCAGCGGTTAACGTTACGATTCCCGGTGTAACCACATCACCAACTACATGCACCACCACTTGCCCGCTCTGCGTCACTGAATCACTTGATTGGTTGGCCGATTGGTTTAAATATTCAATCTGGGTAATCTCAGCAGGCCTTGTTAGCCACCAGATAGCGGTCATTGCAAATAAAACCATGCCAACAACTCGAATTATTGGTTTGAGTGCGATCTGTGGCGGATTAATCAAAGTTTGTCTAGGTTCACTAACTTCGATTTCTGGTCTTGGTGCAATTAACTTATTTAATCTGGCAAGGGCAATGTCTTTGTTTCTTGAAAATAACTGCATGCCAGCAAAGTTACGAAGTTAAACAGAAAGCACACTCTAAAAAACTAGGTTGTGGATTAGTTGCGGGTGTTAATTAACCTAAAACAACATTCACTAGTTTTGGCGGGCGAACAATTATTGCCTTTGGAGTTTTGCCTGAAATTTCCCCAGAGATACCTGGCAAAGCAAGGGCCATTTCTTTGAAATCGCTTTCTGAAATGGTCGGTGAAACCATTATGCGTTCTTTGATCTTGCCGTTGATCTGAATGATTGCTTCAACTTCATCTTCAACAAGGAGTGCTGGATCAACTTCTGGCCAAGGGGCAAGGGCCACAGATGGCTTATGACCTAGTTTTTCCCACATTTCTTCAGCAGTAAATGGCGAAACAAGTGAAAGCATGATTGCCACAGCTTCAGTTGCTTCGCGGACTGCAGGATCTGCTGGACCACAACCAGAGTCAATTGCCTTGCGAGTTACATTCACTAATTCCATAGTTCTAGCAACAGCCACATTGAATCGGTAAGTTTCAACAGCTAACTGGGCGTCATTTAATGCACGGTGGGTTGCTTTACGTAATGCCTTATCACCGGTTTTGAAATCGACGCCAACTGGTGTTGAAACATCGCCCGCTAATCGGAATGCGCGGCCAAGGAACTTCTTTGAACCACTTGGTGAAACATCCGCCCAGTCAATGTCGTCTTCTGGTGGACCAGCAAAAACCATAGTTAGACGAATCGCATCAACACCATGTTCATTGAGCGCATCGCCAAGTTTTACTAAGTTGCCACGGCTCTTACTCATTGCCGAGCCGTCCATCACAACCATGCCTTGGTTTAGTAATCGGGTGAATGGCTCAGTGAAATCAACCATTCCCATGTCATACATAACTTTGGTGAAGAACCGGCTATATAAAAGGTGCAAAATCGCGTGGGTTACGCCACCAACATACTGATCAATCGGAAGCCATTCCTTGGCCTGCTTTGGATCAAATGGAGCATCATCTAGTTGTGGGTTTAGATAACGCATGTAGTACCAAGATGAGTCAACAAACGTATCCATCGTGTCAGCATCACGCTTGGCAGCTCCGCCACAACTTGGGCAACTTACATTCACCCAGTCACTTGCTGCGCCAAGTGGCGATGTTCCCTTTGGTGCTAAATCAAGACCTGCTGCATTTGGAAGTTGAACTGGAAGCTGTGCTTCTTCAACTGGAACTTCTCCACACTTTTCACAGTGAATGATCGGGATCGGTGTTCCCCAGAAACGTTGACGTGAAATCAACCAGTCACGCAAACGATAGTTTTTAGCTGGCTTACCGCGACCATCTTTTTCCAAAATTGAAATAATTTTGGCAATTGCATCGGCTTTATTTAATCCATCAAGTGGTCCGGAATTTACGTGTGGACCGTCATCTGTTGTAGCCACAAAAGTTTGTGACGGGTCGGTATCGCTTTGCACAACTACTCGAACGGGAATATTGAAAGCTTTGGCAAAATCCAAGTCACGCTGATCGTGGGCTGGAACTGCCATGATCGCACCAGTTCCATAATCAGCTAATACATAGTCACTGGCCCAGATTGGAAGTTTTTCACCATTAACGGGATTGATGGCGTAGCGATTTAAGAAGACTCCGGTTTTTGGGCGATCAGTTGCTAAGCGATCGATGTCACTGGTTGCTTTGACCATTTCTAAGTATTTTTCAAATTCGGCTTCCGCGCCAGAACCCTTCGAAAGTTCGGCAGCAAGTTCTGAGTCAGCAGCAACAACGAAGAAAGTTGCGCCAAATAAT
>JBDLPR010000111.1:0-7853 GCA_039800985.1 Actinomycetota bacterium
TACTGGATGTAAAAGTTGGTTCTGGTGCATTTATGAAAACTGTGGATCAAGCTCGTGAACTTGCAACGACAATGGTTGCAATTGGAAACGATGCTGGTGTTAAAACTAGAGCACTTCTAACTGCAATGGACGTTCCACTTGGTAGAACCGCTGGCAATGCTCTTGAAGTTGCTGAAGCCATTGAAGTTTTAAGTGGTGGTGGACCAAGTGATGTTGTTGAATTAACAGTCTTACTTGCTCGCGAAATGATTGAAGCAGCTGGCGTATCAAATACTAAAGATCCGGCTGATGCGCTAAACGATGGTTCAGCGATGGATGTTTGGAAACAAATGATCAGCGCTCAGGGTGGCGATAATGATGCGCCGCTTCCAAAAGCAAAAGAAACTTTTGAAGTAAAAGCAGATAAAGATGGTTACTTAACCAAACTTGATGCCTTAAGTGTTGGCGTTGCCTCATGGCGACTTGGCGCTGGCCGGGCACGCAAAGAAGATTTAGTCCAAGCTGGAGCAGGTATTACCTGGACTGCAATCCCAGGTGATGAAGTAAAGAAAGGGCAAACACTCTTTACGCTTAACACCGATGAACCCGCGAGATTTGAATTGGCTCTTGAATCACTGATGAATGGATTTGAAATTGGAAGTAAAGATCAAGTTAAAGATCGCTTCCCTCTTGTAATTGATCGGATTGTTTAAGCTATTTAGAAGATAGAGTAAACAGCATGCCTCAACTAATTACCGCGCCAACCTTAATCCCCGTTCCGGGTGGAAAAACAATCGAAGAATTCATCGGTCATGTAAACAGCAATGATTCAAATGTTTCAGTAGCAGTTATGCATGCGCCAGCGGGCTGGAGTGAGCCGGCGCAAACCCCTGAGTTTGATGAATACACGATTGTGCTAAGTGGCGCTCTTGAAATTGAACACGAGGATGGAACGACAACAGTAAAAGGTGGGCAGGCCATCCTTACCCGCGCAGGTGAACGGGTTCGTTATTTAACTAAAGAAGATGCACATTATGTGGCCATATGTTTGCCAGCATTTTCACCTGATTTAGTGAACCGAGAAGATGACTAATGCTGACTAGCGAAATTATTAAAAAGGCTCCAAAGGCACTTTTACACGATCATTTAGATGGTGGACTTCGGGTAACGACAATTTTGGAACTTGCCAAAGAAAATGGCTACACAAAATTACCTTTCGATAATGAAAAAGAACTAGCGGACTGGTTTCATAGTGCAGTCCAAGGTTCACTTGAAATCTACTTAGAAACCTTTGCGCACACAGTAGGAGTGATGCAAACAGCTGACGCAATTACCCGAGTTGCCCGTGAATGTGTTGAGGATTTGGCAAATGATGGCGTGGTTTATGCCGAAATTAGATTTGCCCCAGAACTTCATACCGCTAAAGGCTTGTCGTATGAACAAGTGATTGATGCAGTCCTAAAGGGATTTAAAGAAGGCGAATCAATCAGTGCTGCTGCCGGACGCAAAATTAAAGTTGGTGCACTATTAACTGCAATGCGAATGGCAGATGTCTCACTTGAAATTGCAAAATTAGTCGTTAAGTATCGTCATGATGGTGTTGTCGGATTCGATATTGCTGGCAAAGAAAAAGGTTACCCACCAACTGAGCACCTAGATGCTTTTCAATACTTGCAACGCGAAAATGCACATTTCACGATTCACGCGGGCGAAGCTTTTGGTTTGAAAAGTATTTGGGAAGCTATTCAATACTGCGGGGCTGAGCGCCTAGGTCATGGCGTTCGAATAATTGATGACATCACAGTGAACTCTGATGGATCAGTAACACTTGGTGATTTAGCTGCTTACGTCAGAGACCGCCGTATTCCACTTGAACTTTGCCCTAAATCAAATGTTGACACCGGTGCAGCAGAAAGTATTGCCAAACATCCAATTGGTCTACTTCGCAAACTTAATTTCCGCGTTACTTTGAATACTGACAACAGATTGATGTCAGATACTTCAATGTCAAAGGAAATGGGTTGGCTAGCCGAGGCTTTTGATTACACATTAAAAGATTTTGAATGGCTAACTATTAATAGTCTTAAGAGTTCATTCATTCCATTTGATGAACGATTAGACATAATTAATAATGTAGTTAAACCTGGTTACGCCAAACTTCGCGCAGAATACGGGCTTTAGTAATTGCCTGTGGCGGTAACGCCATCAAGCACAGCTCTGGTCCCTGAAAGTCCTAAACGAGTAGCACCTGCTGCAACAAGTTCTAGTGCAAATTCTGCTGTGCGTATGCCGCCACTTGCTTTAATACCTAAGCGACCACCAACAGTATCTTGCATTATTTTGATTGCGCGGATTTCAGCTCCTCCTGCTGGATGAAATCCAGTAGAAGTCTTTACAAAATCAGCGCCTGCAAATTCGGCCGCCATGCATGCACTTTTGATTTGTTCGTCAGTTAACGCAGCGGTTTCCAAAATAACTTTAAGCAGTTTTCCTTTGGTCGCCTTGCGAACGGCCGCAATGTCACTTTGGACATAATCCCAATCACCCATAATTGCGCGACCAACATCAATAACCATGTCGACTTCATCTGCGCCCTGGGCAACTGAAAGTGCTGCTTCAGCTGCTTTAATTTCACTTTCATGTTTTCCACTAGGGAAACCACATACGGTTGCAACAGCCACACCATTAGCTACATTCGCTCTTGCAGTTTCAACAAAAGATGGTGAAACGCAAACTGAGAAAGTTCCAAGCTCGCTTGCTTCTTGGCAAAGTGCAATCACATCAGCAGCAGTTGCTTCTGGTTTAAGTAAGGTGTGATCAACTAACTTTGCTAAGTCTGTGCGATCCATTACATTCCTCCAGTTAAAAGTGGTTTTGCATCACGAGCGATTTCACTTAATTCATGTTCGGCTAATGCGCGACCCGAGATTAAATCGTCAGTATTTGCAACCACTTCAAGGTAGCACTTGATCTTTGGCTCTGTACCACTTGGTCTAACGATTACCCGTCCACGTGAAATCTTTGATGTACCAGTTAAGTAAAAAATAATTCCATCTGTCGGAGGCAATCCACTTTCTGGTTTGGATAGGTCAATAACCGAATCAACCAAAAGACTTCCAAACTTCTTGGGCGGGTTTGTTCTTAGACTTCCCATTACTTTTGGAACCACACTGATGTCTGTAACGCGTACTGAAACTTGATCGCTTACAAATAAGCCGTATTCCAACGCAAGATCGTCCAATTGTTGCCAAATTGTTTTTCCTTGGCCTTTAAGAACAGCAGCCATCTCAACAAACATTGCAGCAGCTGAAATGCCATCTTTATCGCCAACACTTTGTGGATCAACGCAATACCCAAGTGCTTCTTCGTAACCAAAAACTAAATTTGGCACTCGGCTAACCCACTTAAAGCCCGTTAGCGTGTGCTCGTAGTTAAACCCATTCTTTTTGGCAATAACTTCAAGCATCATGGATGAAACTATGGAACTAGCCAGCGTTCCATTTAGGTCTTTGTTGATAAGTCTTGCGCGTTGACCAATCCACCAACCAAGCAAAATACCTACCTGATCACCGCGCAACATTTTCCAGTTGTTGTCCTCGGTAGGAAGTGCGACTGCTAATCGATCTGCATCTGGATCGTTAGCTAATAGGACATCAGCATTTTCTTTAAGTGCTTGTTCAATAGAAAGATCGAGGGCACCTTTTTCTTCAGGATTTGGAAATGCAACAGTAGGAAATGCTGGATCTGGATCTCGCTGTTCCATAACGGCGCTAGGTGAATTCATTTGGCACTGCGAAAATACTTCGTTCAGAGTTTGCCAACCAACACCATGCATCGCTGTGTATACAGTTTTTATGTTTTTACGTTCGGCAGAATTTGTTGGGCCAGCATCAATAATTTCTACAACTGATTTTACGTAGGCTTCTTCACAACTTGTTGGAACAATTACTATTTGAGTTCCTCGACTTAAATTGCGAACATCCTTAATTTTTCTAATCTGGTTTGAAATTTCACGATCAGCTGGTGGAACGATTTGTCTTCCATCACCTAAATAAACTTTGTAGCCATTGTCTTGAGGTGGATTATGACTTGCAGTAACCATAATTCCAGCGCAAGCTTTTAAATTTCGAATTGCAAATGCCAACACTGGAGTTGGTACAACATGGTCAAAAATAACTGGAGTGAATCCATTTCCTGCTAAAACTTCAGCTGAATCTTTGGCAAAAACATCACTGTTGTATCGAGCGTCATATCCAATAACAACTTTTTGTCCTGAAAATCCATTTGCTTTTAAGTACTCAACGAGGCCGCCGATGGCCTGTAACACAGTTACCTGGTTCATTCGATTAGGACCAGGGCCTAATGCCCCGCGCAATCCAGCAGTACCAAACTCAAGTGGTGCTCGAAAAGCGTCTTCTAGTTCTATTAACGCTGCACCATCGCCTGCTTTTGCAGCGTGGACTAACTCGATTAATTTTTCTTTAGTAACTGAATCTGGATCTTGCTCAAGCCAATTGTCTGCTTGTTTCAATAGTTCAGTATTTATCTGCACTCTTTAAGCCTACGCCCTGATAATTTTCTTATAGTGAATGCACCAATCAATAAGTTCAAATTTAGTCATCGGCAAAAACAGCTAAGAGAACTCATAAAGTTGGCAGAAAGCCTACGCTGGCGACTAATCGCAAATTCTGATTACGCCCAAGTGCATTAAATTCCATTTTTGCAATCGGACGTGCTGCATTAACATTCACTTCAAGTGAAAGACACATAGTTCATCCTTGCATTTAGGCTCTAAATGCCCAAGTAAACTTGTATTTATCAACTTTTATAAATGTTTGGAGTGCTGGCTATGGGTCTTTTAGACAATCTAGAACAGCGCTTAGATCGCATAGTTAATGGATCGTTTTCCAAGGCTTTTAAGTCTGAAGTGCAGCCAGTTGAAATTGGTGCCGCCCTACAGCAAGAAATCGACACCAGGGCAAACGATGTTAATGGTCAGTTAGTTGTTCCAAATATTTTTGTGATTGAACTAAGTTCAACTGATCACCTAAGGCTTTCACCTTACTTTGACACTTTGATTGCAGAATTAACTCAATTAGCAAATAGTTACGTAGCTGAGCAGCGCTATCGAATTCTGCATCGGGTAAATGTGTCTTTTGGTCAAGATTCCACTTTTGACACTGGAGTTTTTCGGATAATAAGTGAAACTGGCGAATCTACATATCAACCACCCGCTACTGCTGCTCGGTCAGATCAGCCAGCCTCTCAAATTCCAGTAGCTGCGATGACGGCAACGGTTACTCCAGTACTTACGGACATTTCAGGCCGTGAGTATCGTCTGACTAAATCAATTACAAATATTGGACGAGGTACAGATGCTGACATCCAAATTACTGATGCCGGTGCAAGCCGTTTACATTGCGCAATCGTTCTTGGATCCCAAGTAATTGTGCGTGACTTGGGTTCAACTAATGGCACAAGCGTTGATGGCCAGAAAATTACTGAAGCCAACTTGCGTGATGGCTCAATAATCAAAATTGGTAACACAACTTTGACCTACAAGAGTCGGTAAATCGTGTCCGAATTACTAGTAAGTATTCTTCGCATCGGTTTTTTGGTTGTGCTCTGGTGGTTCGTTATTTCCGTGGTTGGTGTTTTGCGCAGGGATCTGCAAGCTCCTCGTGATGCAAAACCACTTACTCCAGCTAGAACACCAAGTCCTCGGGCAAATTTACGAACACGTAAAACTGCCAGCAAATTAATTATCACTGAAGGTGCGCTTGAAGGGACAGAGATTCCTTTAGGTACTTCACAAATAACAATAGGTCGCGCACCAGATTCAACAATTGTGCTTGATGATGACTTTGTTAGTACTAACCATGCAAGGCTCATTCCCCAAGGCAAGAACTGGATTATTGAAGATTTAAATTCAACAAATGGAACTTGGATTGAACGCGATCGGGTGATTAAACCAACCGTGCTACAGCCGCGCACAACTTTGCGAATAGGCCGAACAAGTATGGAACTTCGTTCATGATGAATTTCGCTTTGCGTTTTGCTGGGCGTTCTGAAATCGGTCTTGTTCGTCGAAACAATGAAGACAGCGGATATGTTGGAAATGATTTAGCAGTCGTTGCCGATGGTATGGGTGGTCACGAAGCTGGTGAACTAGCAAGCGCCGCAACTGTTGCAAGTGTTGTAAACGCAGCAAAGTTAGCCAACGAAGCTGACGAAGTCCTAACCCATTTAGCGGATGCAGTCATCACCGCGGGTGAATACATAGCTGATGTGGTTGCCGGCAATCGCGAATTAACCGGCATGGGAACAACTATGACTGCAGTTGCAGTTCGTGGCGAACGATTAGCCGTTGCACACGTAGGCGATTCGCGGGCTTACTTACTTCGCGATGGTGAATTTCAACAAATCACTAAAGACCACACATTTGTTCAAACATTGGTCGATGCTGGCGAAATTACCAAAGCCGAGGCGGCAGTTCATCCAAGACGCAATTTAATGATGCGAGCTATCGATGGGATTCATGCTGTCGATGTTGATCTGTCTGTTCGTGAGGCGAAGATTGGCGATCGATTGCTTCTTTGTTCTGATGGGTTATGTGGTGTTGTTGCCGAAGAAGAAATTCGAATTGCACTTAGTGCCCCAGATTTAACTAGTGCAGTAACTGAATTAATTGATAGCGCAATTGCAGCGGGTGCACCAGATAATGTCACAGTAGTTGTTGCAGATGTGATTGAAAGCTCTTTAGAAGTTGATCCCGTAGTAATTGGCGCAGCAGCAGATAGTTACAACCAAGATCGCTTGCCAACTGTTGAGTTTCCTGAAGAACAAATTGAAGAAACTGATCCGACCAAAATCTTTTACACAGTCCAAAAACGCAACTGGCTTGTTCCAATTTTGCTAACGCTTTCGGCAATTGCAGTAGGAATTTCTGGTGGATTGTTTTGGCTTTCTAATCAGTGGTTTGTTGGTGAATTTAATCAAAGCGGGCAAGTAGCTGCATTTCAAGGAATTCCAACGGCTGGTTTATATCGAGTTACTGAAGTTTCAAATATAAAAATTGAAGAACTACCAAACTTTGAACGCACACAAGTTGAAGAAACGATAGATGCCACAACTCGAAATGAAGCTTTGGAAATTTTGAACGGGCTTGAATCAGTTGTCAGAACCTGTGAATTTAATCCAACAACACCTGGCTGTCCGGGGTAATCGATTTGGCACAAAATCAACGGCGTTACCGCGTTTCAACAAGACGCTCTGCAGAACTTGTACTACTTATTAGTGCTTGGTTAATTGGTGTCTTTGCCTGGATTTTGGTTGATGCATCAACTGGTGCAGGTGCATTCGCAGGTTGGACCACGCTTCTAAGTTCAGGTGTGCTGCTTTTAATTGCACACACAGTTGTTCGTACCCAAGCCCCATATGCCGATCCGATTTTGCTCCCAGTGGCCGCATTACTAAACATGCTCGGTCTTGCGATGATTCATCGATTAGATGTAGCCGGCGAACAACGTGCACTTGCAAACGGAAGTCCTAAACCAACTCCCGATGTCTATGCACAAATTACTTGGATGGCGCTTGGCTTGGTTTTGTTCATGTTCACTCTTACTCTGCTTCGAGATCACAGGCGCTTACAAAGAAGGACTTTTACTTTTGGTGTAATTGGAATTGTTTTACTTTTCTTACCGGTATTGCCAGTTATTGGAAATGAAATAAATGGTGCCAGACTCTGGATTCAACTTGGAACATTTTCGTTCCAACCTGGCGAAATAGCAAAAATAGCTTTGGCTATTTTCTTCGCCGGATACCTGGTTGCACATCGCCACACGCTTGCACTTGTTCAAAATCGAATTGGAAGT
>JBDLPR010000112.1:0-5088 GCA_039800985.1 Actinomycetota bacterium
CCACAGCTTCTTCCATCGACTTACACGCTGGACATTGGAAGTCTTCCCAAATTTGCAGCTTTGGAATTGAATCCGCATCGGCAGCCGACCAAGCTGAACCAACCTTTACGCCATAAGTATCGGATGTGACACCTGTTGGAAGTGCTGCTGAAGTATCGGTTGTTGGACCATCAGCGCGGCCTTGCATTAATGGGATTGCAAGTAATGCAGCCATGATTAAAATAACGACGCCACCACCAATTAATCGAATCTTGCGATCGCGTGCACGTAAATCTGATTCAGCTGCTGCGCGTGCTTGCGCTGCTGCTTCGCGTGCTGCCTTGGCGCCTTTACTGTCTTTACCCATGAGGAATTTACTCTCCGAAATATTTTTTTATTGGTATTTCTAGTTTAATTGTGCTCAAGCGAGTACTTGGTTCGTGGCCAGCGAGCTAGCCATAAAGCCATCAAAGTAAATGCAATATCTCTAATAATTTCTTGGGTGTAGCGTGCTGCTCTTCCTTCAGGGCTGATATCTCCACCGCCACCAAAGCAACCGCAGTCAATGCTGTAACCGCGAGCCCAAACACTTGCAATACCGGCAACAAATGCGAGCATTAAAACGGCAGTAATAATCGCAGATAGTCGAACAAACAAACCAACTAATAAGAAAATACCAATTGCGATTTCAAGTAATGGAAGGGCATATCCAAGTACTGGCGCAATGGATGGTGAAAAAATTCGATAAGCCAAAATTGCATCTCGGGCACCATGTGGTTCAAATAATTTGATTCCACCTGCGTAGAGCAAAATTCCAGCAAGTACTACACGGAAAATGGTGCCAATAATTTCATTGCCCAAGAAATTTTTCATAACTACGACTTACTCAATGCGCCAGCTAGTTCACTTGCAAGTTTTTGGGCAGCAGCCGGGCCGCCTTGTTCAATGGCGTTAACAAAAGCACTTCCAACAATCACGCCATCGGCATACTGGGCGATTTCTTTAGCTTGCGCTGGGGTTGAAACACCAAGACCGACAGCAATTGGCAGATCAGTGTGTTTGCGAGTACGGCTAACTAAATCCTGAACCGAATCAGAAATAGTTGATCTGGCACCGGTAACACCCATAACTGCGCCTGCATAAATAAACCCGGTGGCCACTTTGCAGATTGTTGCAATGCGTTCATTGGTACTTGATAGTGCTACCAAGAAAACTCGATCAAGTTTTCCATCAGTTGCATTAATCCAATCCCCTGCTTCTTCTGGGGTTAAATCAGGAGTGATCACACCAACGCCACCAGCTTGGGCTAAATCGCTAGCGAACTTATTGACACCATTAGCTTCAATTGGATTCCAATAACTCATCACAAGGGCTGGCACACCCAATTTGGAAACTTCACTTGCAGTTTCAATTACATCTTTAATTTTTGTGCCTTGTTTAAGCGATTGATCAACTGCGGCTTGAATAGTTGGCCCATCCATAACTGGATCGCTATAAGGCAAACCAATTTCAACAATGTCTACGCCACCGCGAACCATGGCCGATATGCAATCAACTGCACCTTGCTTTGATGGGTAACCAGCTGGCAAGTAACCAATTAAGGCTGCTCGGTTTTCTGACTTTGCTTTAGCAAATGCATCATGCAAATTGCTCATTAACTATCTGCCTTAATGCCAAACCATTTAGCAGCTGTTTCAACATCTTTATCGCCACGACCAGAAAGATTTACCAGAATTAATGAACCTTCCCCAAGTTCTTTTCCAAGATCAATTGCGCCAGCTAACGCATGTGCTGTTTCAATCGCTGGAATAATTCCTTCGGTTTCGCAAAGTAATTTGAAAGCATTCATGGCTTGCGTATCAGTTACTGGAACATATTGGGCTCTACCAATGTCAGCAAGGTATGCATGTTCTGGACCAACACCTGGGTAATCAAGACCAGCGCTAATTGAATGACTTTCAATTGTTTGTCCATCTTCGTCTTGCAAAACAAATGTTCGGGCACCATGTAATACGCCAACAGCGCCACCAGTTATTGATGAAGCATGGCGACCAGTTTCAACACCGTCACCAGCTGCTTCCATACCAACTAAGCGAACATCTTTATCGTCAACAAATGCAGTGAAGATGCCAATCGCATTGGATCCGCCACCAACACAAGCAGCAACAGCATCTGGCAATCGACCAAATCTTTCCAGCATTTGTTCCCGGGCTTCATCACCGATAACACGGTGGAATTCGCGAACTAACTCTGGAAACGGTGCCGGACCTGCAACGGTGCCAAATAGATAGTGAGTATTTTCGACATTAGCAACCCAATCGCGCATTGCTTCATTGATTGCATCTTTAAGCGTTTTACTTCCAGTTGTTACTGGTACAACTTTTGCGCCAAGTAATTTCATGCGCGCAACGTTTAGTGCTTGGCGCTTTGTGTCCTCTTCGCCCATGTAAATGACACATTCAAGTCCAAGTAGTGCTGCAGCCGTTGCAGTTGCCACGCCATGTTGCCCTGCACCAGTTTCAGCAATCACTCGGGATTTGCCCATGCGCTTTGTTAGTAACGCTTGACCTAGAACATTATTAATTTTGTGTGAGCCCGTGTGATTTAAATCTTCACGCTTAAGCAAAATAGTTGCGCCACCGGCATGCTCTGAAAACCTGGAAGCAACTGTGATCGGGCTTGGTCGACCGGTGTAGTTGACCAATAAGTCTTTTAGTTGCGCTTGAAATTCTGGATCTGTCTGTGCTTTATGAAATGCATCAGTTATTTCATCAAGTGCTGACATCAAGGCTTCTGGAACAAAACGCCCACCAAATTTTCCAAAGTGACCAGAGGCATCTGGCATAACTGCACTAGTCATCGCTAACCTCTTCTGTCCTTGGCGTATTCAATTCCAACTTCAGTCCATTCTTGAATAGTTTCGGTTGGATTGCCACTTTTCACTAAACTCTCGCCAACCAAGATCCCCCTGGCACCATTACTGGCTAATTCTTTAACGTCATTTGCCGTGCTGATGCCAGATTCAGCGATTGGCACGATCCCATTTGGGATCATCGGTAGCAATCTATAGCAGGTAGCCAAATCAACTTCTAGCGTCTTTAAATTACGAGCATTCACACCTAAGAGTTTCGGTGAAATATTTAACGCCCGCTCAAGTTCATTTTCATCGTGAATTTCAACCAGTACAGATAAACCAAGTTCGCTAGCTAAATCATTGAGATCACGCATTTGTGAATCGGCAAGAGATGCCGCAATTAATAAAATGACATCTGCGCCAAATGCTCTTGCTTCGAAGACTTGATAGTCATCGACCATAAAATCTTTTCGCAAAATCGGCGTTTCAACTGCATCTCTTACTGCCACCAAGTCAGCAAGTGACCCAGAAAATCTGCGACGTTCAGTTAGCACGCTAATTATTTGCGCCCCACCTTGTGCGTATTTGTCCGCAAGTGCCTTTGGATCTGAAATTGGTGCCAAATCACCTTTGCTTGGACTACTTCGCTTGACTTCAGCAATGACTGAAAAATCTCGATCTAATAAATTTTGTGCAGCGGGAAGTGCTGGGGAAATTTGATCAATTTTGTCTTGAAGTGCTGAAAGTGGAGTTTGACGCTTACGCTCTGCTAAATCTTCGCGAACACCTTCGACAATTGACTCAAGCACAGTCATGTCAGGTCCGCCTAAAAAATATTTGAACCTTAAGTTTATGCGTTAATTAGTGGCCCAAAATCTATGTTGAAACTTGCCCCACCCTCAGGTGCCTTACCTGCAGATGCGCTTGCGCCCAGCCGGTTAGCCAAGCGGCCAACAAGTGCTAATCCAAAACCAGTTCCAACTCGACGAACACCTTTATAGCGCTCATAAAGTTCACCTGGTTGAAAGGCAATAGCAATGTCCTCGTCCGACAAACCTGGTCCACTATCTCGAACTTGCAGTTTTCCATCACTTGTTAATTCAAAAATTATCTGTTGACCACTTGGCGTTACTCGCAGAGCATTTTCAGCAAGATTATCGATGATTTGCCTGATTCGAACAGGATCAGAGTTAACTAAAACTGATTCAGAACTGAGTTTGCTAACGAATTTAACTTCTTCGCGCGCGGCTCGATCTAGCCAAACCGAAGATGCTTCCATCACCACATCACGCAAATCAATTAACTGGTTTTGAAGTGGGAAATCGACTGCACCAGTGCGCGCAAGATCTAAAAGATCTGCAACTAATCGATCAAGGCGAATTGCTTCAGCATTAACTACTGATCCAACTTTTGTCATCTCTTCTGCTGTGATAACTCCGTCATTCATCGCTTCGGCATAGCCGCGGATTGCGGTAAGTGGTGTGCGAAGTTCATGTGAAATCGAAAGTAGGAATTCCCGCTGTCGACCTTCACTGTGTGTTAGCTCTTTGGCTAATACATTCAATGCTTGGGCAATTTCGGAAATTTCTGACGGCCCACTTTCAACAAGTGATACATCGCGTTCGCCAATTGCCAGGCGGTGAGCAGCATCAGCTGCTTCTTTAAGTGGTTTGGTTAATTTTTGGGATACCAGTAAGCCAATCGCAACTGCCACAGTGAAGCCAGCAATAAGTGCAAGTCCAATACGTGTTAATGCTTCGGCTTTTAATCCACGAGCAATATCTGTTGGTTGAACCAGCACTATCCCAGTTCCACTTCCAACTGGTCGTGCTTCAATTAAGTAGCACTGATCATCTGTGCAAGAGCGATCGCTGATCGATTCACCACTTGCAACTTTGGAAATTTGTTTCTTGGTTAGTACAGCCGGTTCGCTTGTGCCAGGAATAATTGGCAAAGCCTCGATACCTTGAGCTTGCAAGTATGAGACTAACCCAAGCAGTGCTCGTGCACCTTGATCGCCAATCGGTTTGATGTTTTCATCATCCTCGTCGCTACCTTGCATTCGGCCACGATTTGTATCAAAGTCATTTGGATTTGTCGCAACATTCCTAACTAAATCTGCTTGCTGCGACAGAGTGGATTGAGCTTGAAGTTCGGCGGCATCACGAATTAATGGCATGGCCACTAACCCGGAAATAATTACAGCAACTGCTGCAATAGTTCCGGTTAACAGTGCTGCCCGTGAACCCAGTGAT